>DATFZA010000840.1:0-4109 GCA_035314765.1 Bryobacteraceae bacterium | reverse complement strand
CGGTCCGTTCTTGCTACACTTAAGGTGTAGTCACAAAATGTCCTATCAGTGCTATTCACAGTGTTGAAATTTGCAGCTAGTCTTACACCGCTTCGCTGTAAATATTTCGCGAAGAATTAACAGAAGCTGACCGATGGATCTGTTTCGCGGATTATTAGCAGCTGAAGGGAGCCCCCCATGCGCTTAACGTCCGGTCTTAATGAACCTTACCAGCAGTCAAATGTTTTCCCCATTCGTCCCGACGAAGCCTCGCCGCATGATCACGAAGAGCTCACGGCATTCCGCGGCTTCCTGTTCGCGGCTTCGGCCTCGGTGCTTTTGTGGGGTCTTGGTTTGACCGCGCTTTGGCTGATGGTCTGGAAAAGGTAACTCGCCCGCACTATCTCTCGCCCTGGAAAGTCTTGTTTCGCCCACGCATACCAAGCGGTTGCGCCGGCGGTGAGATGTCTCTGCACATCTCGATCGAGATCACCGCGACGAGATCAGCGCGACCGAGGCCAGCGCGCCAACGATCCCCACGCTCTGCATTTTGGAAATTCTCTCCTTCAGCAACACGCGCGCTAGAACAACGGTGCTGGCTGGATACAGCGATGAGAGCACTGCGGCCACGTCAAGACGGCCGTGCCGCGTGGCCGCGATGAAGAGTGCGTTTCCAGCGGAGTCGAGCAAGCCTGACATCACCATGGCCCACAGCACCGGCCGCAGCGGACGCGCATCGCGGGGCGATAGCGCGACGATGATGCACATGAGCGTGGTCGACGCTCCGCGCGCCGCCACCATCGGCCAGAACACGCCGTGGTGCCCAGCGTGTTTGCCTGCGATCAGGAACAGTCCGAACATGACGCCGGACAGAGCTGCCAGTCCCAGGCCACGGTGCGAGTCGATGTGTTCGCTGGGACGCGCTACCAGCCAAACGCTTACCAGGGCCAGGACAAATCCGAGCAACTGGAGGCGATCGGGCATTCCCTCGGTGCGGATGCCGACTAACACGGGCAGCACGCCAGTAACGACAGACGCAACTGGCGCAACTACTCCCATGCGTCCGATGGCCAGGGCCTCGTACAAGGCCGCGATACCGAAGGCGCCCGCGATTCCGGCAGCGCCTCCCCACCACAGGTCGGCGGCGGGCGGAACGGCTTCGCGGGAGAGGAACGCCAATGCCAGCATGGCGACGAACCCGAAGGCATGAGCTATCGCCACCACGCGAAAAACGCTGGCCCGTTTGGCGGCCAGTCCGCCAGCGAAATCGCCCCCGCCCCAGGTGACTGCGGACGCCAGACTCAAGCCGGTGGTCTCAATCGTCGAGTTGATCATCGGTAGTTTTCGGTAGTTTTAAGATACACGGTGACTAAGGTGGTGGCCGGCAGGCCGATGGCGCGGTGACCTCCAGACCGATACGACTATCCGGCGTCTGGTGATGGACAATCATTTTTGTCGCGTGATCGGCCCGTAAGTACCCCCACATTAGTAACTTCCAGCGATCCCGAAATTCACACGGAAATTCCAAAAAACATATCTGCCGCAGCCGGGTTAATTTATAATTCTGGAAGCTATTCATAAAAATAGGCTTAGGAGTTTTCTGGGTGGCACCCGTCGTGGCATCGAAGTTGCACATAGAGCTCAGGTCCGCAAGCTCGGTCGAGCGCGGACCGCGTGGAGCACTGCCTCCGATTCCGATGGCCAGGGACCTGCAATCGCGATTTTTCGCCCTACTGCTAGCGCTGCTCAGCGTTGCCGCCATCGTTTTTGCCGGGATCAACTTCCAGAAGGACCGCGAGTACTCAACCCCGTACGACGGCGTCTGGTGGGTGGAGGATGGGGAGCACCTGCGGGCCCAGCGGGTGGACGTCAACGGCCCGGGCGAAAAGGCCGGCGTCAAAAAGGGCGACCTGCTGGTCGCGGTGGACGATCGCAACATCAGCAACGTCGCCAGCCTGGAGCAGCAGCTCTACCGTACGGGTGTCTGGTCCAAGACGACTTACTCGCTGGTACGCCAAGGAATTCCGGTTGAAACTCCGCTGATTCTGGCGCCCGCCGACCGGTCGTTATACCTCGGCTTGCGGCTGATCGCGCTGGTGTACCTCGGGATTGGCCTATACGTTTTGTTGCGCCGTTGGACTGCGCCCAAGAGTTCTCACTTCTACCTTTTCTGCCTGGTGTCGTTCGTTTTCTACTCGTTCCATTACACCGGCAAGCTCAATGATTTTGACTGGATCATTTATTGGGCGAATGTGGTGGCCTGGCTGCTGCAGCCGGCGCTGTTCCTGCACTTCTCGCTGACTTTCCCCGAACGGAAGGCGGTGCTGACTGGACGCCGCTGGCTGATTCCCGCGGTGTACTTGCCGGGAGCGCTAATCCTGGCGATGCAGATCATTGCGGTCAGGTGGCTGCAGCCGAGTGAAAGGCTGCGGTTCAACCTCGACCGACTGCAGATGGTCTATCTGGCCGCGTACTTTGTGACCGCGACGTTCGTGCTGTGGCACAGCTACCGGCATGCCGGGTCGGCCATCCTGCGGCAGCAGATGAAGTGGGTCACGCGCGGCACGATTCTCGCAGTCGCGCCATTCACGATGTTTTATGTGATTCCCTACTTGATGGGCAGCGTGCCGACACTGGGCATGCGAGTCTCCGTGCTGTCGCTGGTCTTCCTGCCTCTCACGTTTGGATATGCAATTTTCCGCTACCGCTTGATGGACGTGGACCTGATCTTCAAGCGAGGCATGGCCTACACCATCGCAGCGGGCGCGATTTTAGCGGCGTATTTCGCGGCGGTCGGCGTAGTCTCAGAGATCTTCCACAAGAGCTTCCCCAGCGCGGGACCAGTCGGACTCGTGATCGCCATCACGGTGACCGCGCTGCTATTCGATCCGTTTAAGAACTGGGTGCAGGATTACCTCGACAAGATCTTTTACAAGAAGCGTTATGACTACCGCAAAACGCTGATCGAGTTTGGCCGCGACTTGAACTCAGAGACCAATCTCGACCAGATGCTGACGTCGATCATCGATCGCCTGTCACATACGCTGATGGTGGACCGGATGGCGGTGTTCCTGTCGGACCCGGAGAGGCCGGAGCAGTTCACCCTGGCCAAAACGTTTGGCATCGCCAACACGGGTGGGCTCAACCTCGACTTCCTGCATGTGGAGCGCCCTGAATGGGAGGCCGGCCATCTGTTCTTCGACAACACGGGCCAGGCGGTGCGCGAGGCGCCGGAAGCGCGTGAAGCCATCCGTCGACTCGACCTGAACTACTACATCCCCTGCACTGTAATGAGCCGCATGATCGCCGTGCTGGGGCTGGGCAAGACGGCGGAAGGCGATTTCCTTTCCAGTGAGGACGTGCAATTGCTGGAGGCGCTGGCGGGCTACATCGGGATCGCGGTGCAGAATGCGCGCCTCTACAAGTCGCTGGAGCGCAAGGCAGCGCAATACGAGCGGCTGAAAGAGTTCAACGAGAACATTGTCGAGTCGATCAGCGTGGGCGTACTGGCGGTTGATCTGGAAGACCGCATCGAGTCCTGGAACTCGCAGATGGAAGTGATGTACGCGTCGCCGCGCTCAGAGGCGATTGGCCGCTCGCTGCGCGACGTCTTTCCGCCTGCCTTTCTCGAAGAGTATTACCGAGTCCGGCAGAGCTCGGGAATCCACAACCTGTACAAGTTCCGGCTGGGCACCACGGCCGGCGATACGCGCGTGACCAACATCGCCATCGCGCCGCTGGTGAGCAAGGATTTCAGCGTCATCGGCCGCCTGATCATCGTGGACGACATCACCGAGCGCATCGAACTGGAGTCGCAACTGACGCAAGCGGAGAAGCTATCGTCGATCGGACTACTGGCGGCGGGAGTGGCGCACGAGGTGAACACTCCGCTGGCTGTGATCTCGTCGTATGCGCAGATGCTGGCCAAGCAGGTGAGCGCGGACCCCAAGAAAGCGGAGCTGCTGGACAAGATCACGCGGCAGACCTTCCGCGCCTCGGAGATCGTCAACAGCCTGCTCAATTTCTCGCGCACCTCGAGCTCCGAGTTCAACAATGTGGACTTGAATCGCGTGATTCAAGATACGCTGACGCTGCTGGAGCACCAGTTCAAGACCGCGCGTATCACTGTC
>DATFZA010000839.1:0-2571 GCA_035314765.1 Bryobacteraceae bacterium | reverse complement strand
GCGACGATGGTGGTGTCGTCGGTTGGCCCGTCCGGCGCGAATGCGCGCATGGCCTGTGCGATGCGCGCGACCGCTGATTCGACATCCCGGTCCGGATTTGTGGCGAGGACGGAGATCAGCCCGTCCACTCCAAACTCCGATCCGTTTTCGAGACCGGCTTCGATCACGCCGTCCGAACACACGCACAGCAAATCCCCGCTCCGCAACTCGACAGACTTCATTTCGCCGGTCCAGTCGCGCAGGAGTCCCAGCGGCAGCGCGGTTCCTTCAAGGAATTCAATCGTGCCGTCATTCCGCAGGATGATGGCCGGCTGCTGACCACAATTGACGTAGTCCAAGCGCCGCGTGCGGTCATCGTAGCGGCTGAAGAACAGCGTGGCGTACTGCTCCGGCAGCGTGGATTGAAAGAAATGCGTGTTGACCTTTTGCAGCATGGCTGGCAGGCTGCTGAACGTGTGCGCGCACTCACACCGGATGACCGCCTGCAGGTTCGCCATCAGCAGGGCCGCCGGTACACCCTTTCCGGAAACATCGGCCAAGAGAACGCCGAGCGCGCCTGGACCGAGGTCTAGGAAATCGTAGTAGTCCCCGCCGACCGCGCGCGCCGCGGCGGTCATGCCTGCATATTCGGCCGTCGTTAACTGCTTGGTTTTGCGCGGAAGCATTTGGCGTTGAACCGCAATGGCTAGATTGAGGTCCGTTCCGGCGCACCGCCGCGGTACGCTGGTCATTGATTCATTCACGACTATTTGCAACATGTGGTTTGCTCTCCGCTTTCTATCTATAGGTCGTCTACCAGGCGTCTAAATCGACAGGTTCTGCGTTCTTTTCTGCAATAATTTTTCCCCTCTTGCACGTTCGGCCGGTGGGGGCCGTCTAGGCTACCAAAGGAGCGGACGCCATCCTATGAGCGCGAACGCCATCCGGACCCTGACTCTCTTCCTGTTCTTGCCGCTCGCTTTCGGGCAACCTACCCAGGAGCGTGTGTTCCACTTTCAGCCGAGCGATACCACACAGGATGTTCAAGAGATTGCGACGGCGATTCGCGGGATCGGGGATATTTCGGATCTCAGCATCGACACCGGGCAACGGATTCTCACGCTCCGAGGAACGGCGGGTCAGGTTGGGTTGAGCGAGTGGCTGTTTCCGGCGCTGGACAACGCCAACGGCCAAGGGCAGGATTCGTCTCCCAAAGAATACCGGATATCGCTGTCCGGCGACGACGTGGTTGCCATATTTCATGTGAAGAACGCGACGACATTGCTGCAACTCCAAGACATCGCGAGCGCGGTCCGCCCGACGGCCGGTATCCGGCGCCTCTTCATCTATAACGCCCTTCGGGCGGTGGTGGCGCGCGGAACTCCCGCCCAGATTGCACTGGCCGGCTGGCTATTTCTGCGAATGGACAAGCCCGCGGTCCGCGCCGGCGAGACTCAAAGTGAGAGCTCCGATCAAGATGAATACAGAAACCCAGCGGGCGGAGACGATGTCACGCGGGTCTTTTATCTCAGAAGTACGCCTACTGTACAAGACTTCCAGGAACTCGTTACATTAATCCGGACGATTACTGAAATCTGGCTCGCGTTTACCTACAGCGCACCCAGGGCGTTCGTGGTGCGAGGACCCGCCGACCAGATCGCGCTTGCGGAATGGTTATCAAACCAACTGGACAGGCCGGCGGATCGAGGTCCAGACACCGCGTTGCACGAATACAAGATGGCGGCAAGACGCGACGATGTGGTGCGGGTGTTTTACCTGGACCCCAGCGAGGCGGTGACGGTTTTTCACGATAGGGCGGCCGAAATGAGCGCGAAAATCCATCTCCGTTTGGCCTTGACCTACAACCGCCAGCGTGCCGTGGCGGTACGAGGTACGGCGAACGAAATTGCGTGGGCGGACCAGTTGCTCAAGGCTAAGTGAGTTCCACCGACCAGATGCCTTCGAAGTCGACAAAATAAGCTTGCACTTCAAGAGCCGGCGCGGCCTTGCGCAGGCAGTCCGCGGCACGCCGCAATTCCTGCTCCTGGCTTTGGGCTTCCAGAACCGCATCGCCGCCGAAACCGCCCGCCAGTCCGCCATACGCGCCGCAATCGGAGTGCAGCATCAAGATCACGAGCTTGGTCCCCTGCAGGCGGACAGATTTCCGGATTTGGTCCAGAACGAACTCCCGGTCAGCTTCGTGTTCCGGCGACGCGAGACTCTTGGCGCCGCCTGCAATCTTGATCGGATCCGAATTGACAACTCCAATCCGCTTGAGAAACTTGGAAAACCCGAGTTGAAACCGGTTATCAAAGCACCAGACTACGGCGGCGTCACAATGGTATTTCGCGCGGGGAGCGTCGAAATGAAAGACCTTCTTCATTTCCTCAGAACGATACGCCCGCCAGGGGCGCGACGGCCTGGATCAAGGCGTGATTCCCTAACCCGCCTTTGCCTTGCTTCTGGAGACGGCCGTAGAGCTGGCTGATGATAGATGTGGCCAGCAGCGGGACGCCTAATTCCCGCGCGAACTCCAGGACCAAATCGAGATCCTTCTGCTGCAGATCGATGGTGAATCCCGGCTTCCAGTAG
>DATFZA010000838.1:0-6471 GCA_035314765.1 Bryobacteraceae bacterium | reverse complement strand
AAATCCAGCGCGCTCCCGCGACAATCCTCCCGGTCCGAGAGCCGAAAGACGCCGTTTGTGCGTGATCTCCGACAGCGGATTGGTCTGATCCATGAACTGTGAAAGCTGGCTGGAGCCGAAAAATTCGCGGATCGCGGCCATGACCGGCTTGGCGTTCACCAGGTCGTGCGGCATGGCCGTCGACATTTCCTGGTACACCGACATCTTCTCTTTAATGGCGCGCTCCATGCGCACTAAACCGATGCGGAACTGATTTTCGAGCAGTTCGCCCACCGCGCGCACGCGCCGGTTGCCCAGGTGGTCGATATCGTCCACCGCGCCCAAACCGCGGCGCAGCCGCAGCAGGTATTTAATGGTGTCGATGAAGTCCTTTTGATCGAGCGTCCGCTTGTCGAGCGGCGCCGCGTCGATCTTGTCGTACAACTTGATGTTGAACTTCATGCGGCCAACGCGCGAAAAATCGTACTTGCGCGCGTCGAAGAACATGCCCTGAAACAACTGAGTAGCGGTATCGAGCGTAGGCGGATCGCCCGGGCGCAGCTTACGGTAGATTTCGAGCAGCGCATCGCTCTGGGTTTTCACCGCGTCCTTACGCATGGTGACGCTGATGACGTTGCCGGCATCGTCGCGCTCGGGGAAGAAAACCTCGAACGACGGAATATCGTTGTCAATCAGCTTGTCTACGCTGGTCAGCTCCTGGTTGGCTTCGGCCAGGATCTCGCCCGTCGACATGTCGATGACATCGGCGGCGATGTACGCGCTCTGCAAGTCGACGCGGTCGATCTCGACCTGCTCGATTTTCGACTTCAAAATCGCCTCAAACAGCGACTTGGTGATCTTGCGCCCTTGCGGAACGATGGTCTCGCCGGATTTCGACGTGATCGCCTTCGAAAGCTTCAGTCCCTGCAAGCTGTCGGATACCTTCCAGAACAGCTTTTTGTCTTTGACCACGATCTCGCTGACGCTGTAGAAAGCGCGCAGAATATCGGCGTCGGTCTTCAAACCGAGGGCGCGCAGAAAAACCGTGCCGTAGAACTTGCGCTTGCGGTCGATACGGACGTACAGCAGGTTCTTGTTGTCGTATTCGAACTCGACCCAACTGCCCCGATAGGGAATGATCTTGCCCAGGTAATACCCTTGCGCCGGTACGCGTTCGAAAAACACGCCCGGAGAACGATGCAACTGGGAAACGATGACTCGCTCGGTGCCGTTGATGGTAAACGTGCCGTTCTCGGTCATCAGCGGAATTTCGCCGAAGAAAACTTCTTGCTCCTTGATGTCGCGGATGGTCTTGGCGCCGGTCTCGGCGTCTTTGTCGAAAACAGTCAGCCGGATGGTGACTTTCAGCGGCGCCGCGTAGGTCATTCCACGCTCTTCGCACTCGGCCACATCGTATTTCAACTGCAGGCCGACGGGGTCGCCGCAGCGGTTGCAGAAAGTGACAATATTCTTGTTGAACGTTCCGCAGCGATGACACAGCACATCGCCGACATGGAACGGATCCGTCTGGATGGTGGCGCCGCAGCTTGGGTTACGGCAGGTCGAGCGCAGGTGGTGCAGCCCTTTCAGGTTGCCGCACTTGCACTCCCAGTTTCCGATTGAATAGTCGACGAATTCGAGTTGGCTCAAGCCCCGGAAGTCCGAAATCGGAAAGACCGAGCTGAACACGCTCTGCAGGCCCGTGTCTTCCCGTTCGCCAGGAAGCTTATCCATCTGCAGAAAGCGCTCGTAAGACTTCTTCTGAACCTCGATCAGGTTCGGAATCGGTATCGAGGTCTTGATTCGGGAGAAATCAACTCGTTCGCGGGTGGTGCCTTTGGGTACAATTTGCATTCTTAACTCCTACGGCCGAACGGCTCGCGACACAAAAAAGAAAAGAACCAACAAACGCCTTTGCCGGGCGCTATCTGGGTCTACGCCCAGTCGAAGCGGGGAACGAATCCCACGCTGGCGCCACGTTGGCTGAGCCAACCTTTGCAGGTTGGGCTAAAATTGGCAAGAGTCCGATTGCGGGGACGGATGCCACACACGTAGAGTGAGGAGAGATAGAGCATGGCAGTCCCGGGTGCGAATCTGGGCAGACTGCACCTTTTCCTGAAAGATGTGAGGTTCGCAAGAACAAGAATCCGGGCCGGTCTCCGGTCGTTACCTATTCCACATTAGCAAAAGCAAGGCAGCACGTCAAATGCCTTACCAAAAAAATGAAGTGGGCGGTCCCCCTGGACCGCGCCGGACGCCGCCGTTACATAGAGTGTCCGGCCTCGCTCCTTACTTCACTTCGACAGTAGCGCCGGCGTCAACGAACTTCTTCTTGATCGTCTCGGCTTCGTCCTTGTTCACGCCCTCTTTGATGGCCTTGGGAGCGCCGTCCACCAAGTCCTTGGCTTCTTTCAAGCCCAGACTGGTGACTTCGCGAACCGCCTTGATCACGTTGATCTTATTGGGGCCCGCCGCCACTAAGACAACGTTAAACTCGGTCTTCTCTTCGACCGCCGGGGCGGCCGCAGCGCCACCGCCAGCCGCGGGCGCTGCCGCCACGGCCGCCGCCGCTGCCGATACCCCCAGCTTCTCTTCCAGCAACTTGACGAGCTGTGATGCTTCAATAAGCGTCAGCCCTTGAATCTGTTCCGCAATTGCGTTGATGTCCGCCATTTTGTTCTTCTACTCCCTAAATTAAGAAAACTTGTTTTCCTTCACGCCCTGATCGATCACCACCGCCAGGTTCCGGCCCACGCCATTGACGGCGCTGACCAGACGCTGTGCCGGCGCCTGTATCAGGAACAAAAGCTTCGCAAAAATCGCTTCCTTCGGGGGCATGCTCGCCAATTCTTGAATGTTGGCGACCTGGATAACCCGGCCTTCCACCATTCCCGACTTGAACGAGAACGCGGGATTGGTCTTGGCATAAGCCGTCAGCGCTTTCGCCAAGGCCACCGGATCGCCAATGGTGTAGGCCATCGACGTCATCCCGGCTAAATTCGCCATCAGGCTTTCCGCCGGAGTACCTTCCGAGGCCTTTTCCGCGAGATTGTTCTTCACCACCCGATAGTTCCCGCCGGCATCCCGAACCGTCTTGCGCAGTTCGTTGTCCTGCGTTACCGTCATCTTTTCGTAGCCCGCTACAAAGATGTGGCGCGTCTTCTGGAACGCCGCCTTGAGCGCTTCGATATCTTTTTCTTTGTCAGATTTCTTCTTCATGGCTTGGTCTCTTGTATGCGCCGGCGGCTATACCTGGCGGGCGTTATAGCTGGTGACGTCCAGCGCCACGCCCGGCCCCATGGTGGAGCAGATGGTTGCGCTTTTCACGTACTTGCCCTTGGCGGCGGAGGGTTTGGCCTTGATCACCGCCTGGATCAGCATGCTGGCGTTTTCGAGCAGCTTATCCGAGGCAAAACTGACTTTTCCCACCGGTGCATGAATCACGCCGGTCTTGTCCACGCGAAACTCGACCTTACCGGCCTTAACTTCTCTAACCGCATTAGCGACGTCAGTCGTCACCGTGCCGGTCTTGGGATTAGGCATCAAACCACGTGGGCCCAGCACTTTACCGAGCTTACCCACGGACCGCATCATGTCCGGAGTGGCGACCACGGCGTCAAAATCGGTCCAGTTCTCGGACTGAATCTTGTGCACCATTTCTTCGCCACCAAAGAAATCGGCGCCCGCCGCTTCCGCTTCCCGCAGCTTGTCGCCGGAGGCGATCACCAATACTTTCTTCGACTTACCAAGACCATTGGGCAGGACCAAGGTCCCGCGCACCATCTGGTCGGCGTGTTTGGGGTCGACTCCGAGGCGTAAGTGGAGTTCTACCGTCTCATCAAATTTGGCGTACTTGATTTTCTGAACGAGAGGAACCGCTTCGCTCAGAATATAAGGACGGGGTTCAACCTGTTTGGCCGCAGCCTCAAATTTCTTACCAGTCTTAGACATGTAACCTCATTGGTGCAGACGGCAGAGCGTAAACACCCCCTGCCTCCCACTGAGATGAAAATTTCTCGAGTGACGCTCCCAACAGAATAGCAAAGAGTTTGCCGGATGGCAAGGAGAATCGGGTGGCGCAGTTTGACCTCTGGTCCGCCGCAATCACAGGCTTAAGCCTGTGGCACGAGATGCCGCTGACTGCTTGAATCACGTAGCACGTCCGTCTAGCCCCGAACGTCAGTGAGGGGATGGGCGCCGATCCCCTCACTAACGTTCGGGGCTAGACATTCGGCTAGGCATGGGTCATGGTTCAGAAAAGTACAAACTCCAGAGCACGTCGGCGTCAAGCCTCGGATCAATGGATCTCGAACCCACCCGACTCATTCTTTTCGTTTCATCAAGGACACTGCGCCAGGCAGCGCCTTACCGCCAGCATATCCGACCGCGGTCACTTCGAACGAGTCCTGATCCTTGATGCGGATGTCGGCTTCGTGCGCATGCGCATCCACTTTCGGATCGAAGTTCGTTCCGCCGAAGAAGCCAAGTTTGATCTCGCCGGGCTTGCCGGTCTTTTCAAACTTCATCACGGGAGCGTTCTGCAGAGCGCAGTAATGCGTCATAAGCAAGGTGTTGCCGTCCATGTGATAGACGGATACCATCTCGTTCTTTTGTCCCGCGTTGTACGTCTCCATGACAATGCTGCCCGCCGCCGAAATCTTGAAGCTGACCACGGAGGAATTCGCTCCGTGCTCGTGACCGGCGCCTCCCCGGCGTTCCCAATCGCCCGCGAGCGTCTTGATGTAATCGAAGGCAGACTTGTCGTCATAGACAATCGCGGCCGGGTTGGCTGTCTTGCCCTCCGTGGCCGGCTCGCCGGCCCAGGCGACGAACGAGAGCCCCAGGCTCGAAAGCAGCGCTAGCTTTTTCATGGCACTCCTCTTACAAGGTGAATTCACTTGCAAAGAGCATACCAGCGAGCGGCGGCGGTGTCAAAGCTACCTACTACCTACTACCGCAAGACCGTCTCCGCCTGGAACTTCTTGTAATCCGTATAGGTCTGCTCCGCCTCCGCGTCAATATTGTGGCCCATGTAGCGAACGCGTCCCTTATAGGAAAATCGCGCCGGCAGCCACGCCTCGTTGCGAACCTTCGCAAAGTCGAAGACCACCAAGCTGTCTTTCTCCCACCGCATCCCTTCCCCGATCACTTTCGCTTCGACACGGCGGAAAGCGTTGTCTTGCTCGTCGACCCAGAACTTCATCTGGTAGGCCAAGCCGTCGTGAGCCAGTGCTTTGAGATCGGATCCGGCCGGCGGGACGGCCATGAAGACCAGGTTTTGCCGGCCGTCGAGTTCTTCCGGCGCCATCGCCTGCACGTCAAAACGGTCCGCAACCCGATCCAGCGGCAACTCGAACCGGAAGCTGGCATGCAACAGACCGTGCCGCTCGCGCTCCTGCCGCCGGGCTTTGGCGACATCGTCCAGCTTTTTCTGCTCCGCCCTGGCTTCTTTCTCCGGCAAGGGTTTGTCGTCATGCTGAACGTGCTTCTTATAAGGTGCGCCTTCGAGAAAGATAATTTCGTACGTATCTCGGTAGCGGTGTGTCTCTTTGCCCTTTGAATCGTAATTAATATTTGTACTGTGCTCTGTGTACGTGTAGCTTTGCACCTCCGGATCGCCCTGTTTGCGGAGTTCCAGGGCGCGCTGAAGATGAGGATCGATTGCCAGCAAGAGAGTGGAGAGCAACAGAGCTATATTCATTTACCGGAAAGACGTTACCGGCAAGACCGGTGTTCCCGGAAAGCAGTAATGACGTCAACCCTCACGTTGCCGATTGCGCCGACTTCGAACTGCGCGCCGCAAACACCGCATCGTCGGCTTCAATGGCCGCGCTCACCGCTTTCAGCGTTTGCTCGACCACGCGCCGCTTGCTCGCCGCGAACACTTGCCGATTTAGCTTGCCCAGCGCCATTGCGACTTTCTGCGCCTCGTTGTCGAGTTCCGCACCACCCACCACCCGATCGAGAAAGCCGGCGGCCACGGCCTCGCCGGGCGTGAACATTTCCGACAGCGTAACCGCCCGATGGAAAGCCGCGGGAGCAAGCCGCTGCCGGCAAATCTCGATCGCAAAGTGAGGCATCGTGATCCCTATCGCGACCTCGTTTGCGCCAATTTTGTAAGGCCCATCCGCGCCCAGTCGGTAATCCGCCGCCAATACCAGAAACACGCCCATCGCAATGGCGTGCCCGCTACACGCCACCACGACGGGCGCGGGAAACGACAGAATCCGTTGCGCCAACAGGAACCCCATCTTGACCATCTGGTGCGCTTGCTCGCCTCCGCCCTTCATCACCGCCAGATCGAATCCCGCAGAGAAAACGCCCGTCTTGCCGGTCAGAACGAGAACTGCGCCATCCGCGGCTGCCCGGTCCAGCGCCCCGTTCAGGGCCGCCAGCATGGTGACCGACATGACGTTGACCTTCCCGTCGTCCATGGCGATGGTGGCGATAGAGTCCTTGAGATTGTATGAAACGAGTGTGCTCATGCAATCA
>DATFZA010000837.1:0-3676 GCA_035314765.1 Bryobacteraceae bacterium | reverse complement strand
GTCAGCGGTGGTCTCCGCAAACGCGTTCTCTTTCAGTTGATGTCTTGTATAACTGCGCACGATTGGTCCTTGTTTGGTCTGCCACGAGGCGGGAAACCTTAAGTTTACAAGCTGGAGAATCACGGGTCAAACGGACGTCTTCGAATGGTAGTGGGTCAGTCTGATTCCCACAGGGGGTTACGCCACCACTGATTTCGTGGCATGATCTGATCATGCCTAGACGCTCAAGCAAGGACCACGATTTCGCCGTAAAAGCCATTGGCGAGCAAACGGACGGAAAGCCGCTGGAAGACCCAAATGTTGGCAAGAATCCCGCCGCCGTTGCGCTCGGCAAGCTCGGTGGAGCGAAAGGCGGAAAGGCGAGAGCGGCCAAACTCTCGGCAGCCAAGCGGAAGGCGATAGCGAAAAAGGCAGCTAGAAAACGATGGGGCAAGGACTAAAGTTCCTCGTCCTCATCTTCCTCGTCCTCTACAATCTCAGGGCCTTCCGGGTAGGACGTCGGCTGCGCAGTGTCCGCCAGATCAGCATTGAAGTTGTAATCCATTTCGTCTAGCAAGACGCCGTCCTCGTTATTGTCGTTGTACGACATGAAGTCGAAATGCAACTGCTGAATATCGGCAAACGCGGCGCGTCTGCGAAGCGCGAACGACAACCGAGCGACCTTTTGAGGGGCCTTAAACAGCGGATACCAGTGCGACCCCCGTTTGATGCCGTCCCGGGTCACAACTTCCTCGATAATTGGCAGATTGGCGCGAACTTCGCGGCCTTGCGGGTCGCGCATGTACGTTTCCCTGAGAGACCTGCACAGTAGCCGACGGAGTTGTTCTGTGGGGTCGATTGGCAACGGTTTGTATATCCCCGCCGGAACCGCCCATTCCGCCACCTTCCAAGGCATTACATCCGGCCCTTCGTTCGGGTGACCCGCCAAGTACTGGTCGATGATGTACTGCATCTTCTTACTTCCGCGTTTTAGGCGCACTGCAAATTCGGCCATTTTTCCACCTCTTACGTTAGGTTGGGTGAGATCACTTGATTCCATCCATCCGTTAACGCAGTGGAAGTGACAGAATCACGTACTTTCACGAGAAATTCTCTTAGGGCGCTGTATCCGACTTCCTCTCGGTGCTGCAACTGACCAACAATGATGCCGGGGTGTATCTTCATGCGATTCGCAAACTGGATTATGCGTTCGCGTGAGTACAACGGCCCAACGCGCCGGATAAACGAGTTCATTTCTGTCCGTGGAACTAAGAAGTTTGCCGCCTGCTCGTTGGCTACTCGTTCTGCTTCCTCTTCGACCAATCGCACGACAATCCCTTTCGTGCCATCTATCAAGTCCGTGTCCACTGAGGCATCACCATTCCGGACATGGGCAAATTCATGCATCAATGTGAACCAAAATCCGTCAATTCGGTCGTCCTTAATCGAAAGAGCAATGATCGGTTCGTTATCCATCCACAGCGTGGCTCCGTCAATTCGACCACCTGGCAACGGTTCGATAACAACAAACCTAATGCCATACTGGGATAGAACTTTGGCGATGTGCCTCGCTTCCCTCGGATATGCGGCTAAGTCGCGGAGCTTCCGCTCAGCGCGGTCGAGTTTATCTGCGTTAAAAGGCTCGACAAGCATTGAAGCGGCAAGCTGGCGAGCGCGAAAACACCAAGCCTTTTCGGCGGAATTGAGGGTCGAAGAAACAACTGGCTTACGTGCCGCAATGGGAAGGCTGATGTCTTCGACGAGAGGGTTGCTTCCAAAAAAACGGGTCAACTCTGATTCGAGTTCTTGAGGGCTTGCAGTCGCCTCAATCCAGCCCCGCCTCTGCATGTCTCGAATGGGAGCTAATTGATATAGGCGCGACAACTTTCCAACATCGTCCAAGTCGGCCTCCAGAGCGGCCAGACGGTACAGGCCGTCCCACTTTATCCATTCCTCTGCTGTGTTCCCGAAGGCAGCCGCAAATCGTGCCGCAGTTTCAGCAGACACATTACTTCTGCCAGACATAATCATGTAGATGGTCTGCCGGCTGATTCCGGTAATTGTTGCCAGTTCGTCTTGCGTCCATCCCTTTTCGGCCATGATTTGACGAAGAATCTTTCCGGGGTGAATCGATCGCATATCGAATAGGCGCGGGGTCTCGTCCATAGCAAAATCATCGTAGCACCCTTATACTAAGATGTAAATAGATTCTTTACATTTTTGTTGACAATGCATGCCCGTTCAAGCATAATGGTCAGTATGAAGCGACTAGATGATTCCCGTCGCGGGTGGCCCACATTTGCCTGCGGTTGGCAAATGTGGGGGCTGCGAAGCCAACACATCTTGCGTTCCCTGACGCCCTCACCCGGAGTATAATGAAGCCGTTTTCAGGCCCATGGGGCACGCCGGAATGTGAGTCAGAGTTCTTGGCGTATCGGTTACCCGTGGTTCGAGGAGTACCCCAATGTCTAAATCCATCGCTCTTAGAGTTCTTTGCGCGGCGCTTTTCCTCGTCATGATTGGATGGGCGCCAGAGTCTGTTTTTGCCCAGCGCGGCGGCGGCCACGGTGGCGGAGGCGGCGGCTTTTATGGCGGTGGCGGCGGTGGCTTTCACGGCGGTGGCGGTGGCGGCGGCTGGAGTGGTGGCGGCTGGCACGGCGGCGGTGGCAGCGCCTGGCGCGGCGGCGGCGGCAGCTGGGGCGGTGGCAGCGCCTGGCGTGGCGGCGGCTGGAGTGGTGGCGGCTGGCGCGGCGGCAGCGGCTGGGGTTGGGGCGGCTGGCGCGGCGGCCGTTACGGCTGGGGACGCGGCTACTGGGGCTTTGGTAGTACTTGGGCCTTCAGTATCGGATTTAACTGGGGACCTTCCTGGGGCGGTTTCGCATACCCGTTTGGCTTCGTTTGGGTTCCTTCTCCTCTCTGCTCCCCGTGCTTTGTCTTGGTTCCCGCGGGCGATCCGCCAGGCGATCCCGATTCCTCTGGTTCCAGCAGCACCGGCTACGCCTATGCTTCCAGCCCGAGCAGCAACTACGTTCCCGACAACTCCTCAGCGCAGCAATACAGGGCTCCCGCGCCGCGATCGAATGTTCCTGCGCCGCCACACCCTCCTGCCGCGAACTCGGTGACCATTCGCAACGCCTCGTACACTTCGCCGGCTCCGCAATACGCGCGCGCAGTCACTGCCACATCGAGCAACTACCGGCCCGCAAGTTCGACAGCGCGCCAGCTTCCGCCTCTTCGCCCTGAAGTGCAGAACGTAATTCGAGCTCTTCGTGCCATGCCGCCGTGGGCTCGCGAGCGCCAGATCGACTCCGGCCGTTACAGCAACCTCACGCCGCAGGAGCTCCAGATCGTGCGCCATGCCGCCGATCTTCCTCCGGCCTAGCGAGCGCTATCGCATGTTCCCCGCTCCCGACGTGTAGCTGGCGGCGCGGACGGCGTTTGCGATAACGGTGTCGGCCTGCGCGACCCCGCTGCACTGCAGCATCGCGGCGTTCACCACCACCGCGATCCATTGATCTGGACGATCACCGCCTCTTCGTGCGCAAACGCTATAGCTAGCTTCTGCTTATCTGGTTGCTTCAGCAGACCGCTATAGGTTGGGGTTTACCCTACTCAGCCAGGTCCCGCGCGCCGCGTATGTCCAGGTACTCCGTTGATTTCCGGACGGTTCCAAGTCCGAGCAGAGTTTGAAATGAAG
>DATFZA010000836.1:0-6355 GCA_035314765.1 Bryobacteraceae bacterium | reverse complement strand
TGACCTGCATTTCCGCGGCTTTTCCAAGGTAACGATCCACCCGGAACGCAAGCAGCCAGAGAAATTTGACTACAGCGTAGTCAGCGACACCACCATGTGGAATCCGACCCCGGGCCTCTACACCCGCTACGGCGACGTGGCGCCTTTGTTGACACGTGTAGACGATCGCCTAATGATCATGGGCTCCGGCGACGAAGTGACGCTGCGCTTCAACGCGTCAAATTTGCCGCCACTGCCCACCGGATGGAAGCGCGACTTCCTCTTGCTAGTCGACGGCTGGGCCAAAGACGCGGACGCCAACACGGCCTTCTCGCAATCGGTCCTGCCGCTCCCATTTCACGGCATGAGCAGCTATCCGTACCCCGCCGGCCAATCCTACCCACACGACCACGCCCATGAAGACTACCAGCGCGAATACAACACGCGGCCAGCATTCCGTTTGATCCGGTCTCTGGTGGGCATGTGATGAGCGTGGTCCGCTCCGCCTCTATCGTGGCGCTCTACCACAGCCTCCGCGCCCTCGGCGGTGCGAGCCAGACCCGCTGCTCGTGCCCTTACGGTACGCTCCAAATATGGGGCGCGATCAGAAAACTAGGGATCATGCAGGCAAGGCCGCGGGTGGAGTCCGCAGAGCTGTAAAGTCAAAGCAACAAAGCATCGGCGACAAAAAGATTCTGGCCGGCCGCGACCACTCTCGATATTCCCAAGACCTGCGATAGACGCCGCCGGACACGCGATCTCGCGTGAGTCCGTGTTTGCACATGCGCTGGCCACGTTCGGCTCGCCCGAAAAGGCGCGACATTGGATGAATCGACCCAATCCGCCGTTTCACGGCAAGACGCCAGCGCAAGTCGTCGAAGTTGATCTTGTTGGTGTTGAAGCTGAGCTAGTTCGAATCGACCACGGCGTCTACGTGTGACGAGCTACCGGGTGGTTCGGCGCCAGTTCGCAGTTCTCACCGGGGAGGGCGCTCGTCTTTATGGAGGCCGCTTTAATCCGCCCGGCATTCCGGCGGTCTACACGTCCCAAAGCATCGCGCTGGCGGTACTGGAAATTCTCGTCCAAATCGATAAGTCAGAAGTGTCGGCTTCGCGGGCCGGAGGGTGTCGCGACAGTTGGGTACGAGTCTGATCGCCGCCAACCAGTTCACGACAGCTCAATGCAAGTATTCATTCTACCGCCTGCCAGTCGGTCGAGCCACTAAGCTTTGACAGCCGGCTCTTCTCTCTCGTCGCCTCGTAATTACGCGCCTGTGGGCTTGCTGGTGATACACACCAATCACGGTCACGCCACTTGCACAACTCAATCTCCCTTAGTTTCCATGATTTGCAAAAACCAAGGGCCAAAACCGCCCACCCCATAAGCTATATTGATTCCGAAAGGACCGCTATTATCCAAATGTCCTCGGAACTCAAAATCGAGACCAACCGCGCCAACGCGCAACTCAGCACCGGCCCGCGCACCGAAGAAGGCAAAGCCGCCAGCTCGCAAAACGCCCGCAAACACGGCCTAACCGCCAAGCACTTATCCATAAAACCAGAAGACCAAGAAGAATTCGACGAGATGCTCGCCGGGTACCAAACCGAAATCAATCCCACCGGCGCAATCCAGCAAACCCTATTCGACGAGATCGTCACCGCCGCCTGGAACCTCCGCCGCATCCGCGTCCTCCAATCCGAACTCGACCCGCTCGATCTGCAATATGAGCGCCTGGCCCGCCACCACACCCGTATCGAGCGCACCTTCCACCGCACCCTCAAAGAGTTAAAGGCTCTCCAGACCGATCGGACTCTTCACGCCAGGCTCCGCCAAGATGATCGCGAGCAAACCCCTTTGCTTGCCTCGCCGCGAGAAATTTCAAAACGAAGCCAGGACATCGACCGCCAGGTCAAAGCCATGCTGCGGGAAAGGACGCGCGAAGCAGAAATGCGCGCCACAGACTGGCGCCCGCAAGCCGCCGCGGGACGCCACTCGGGCTCGCCCAGCCGCGCGGGGGTATAGTCTGAAGAGAGCAAAAACATGCGCCGTCTCTCTATCTTCGCTTTTCTCCTGCTGCTAGTGAATAGCGCCTACCTGGCTGCATTCGCGCACGCCAGCATTTTTTATGAAGCCAATGTGCTGCTCCATCTCGGCCTGGGCTTGGCACTGGTAATCGCCGCGGCCCTGCAATTCCGCCGCGACCCCCTAGTCGCCGGCTGCTTCTTGATCGCCGCCCTTCCCGCTATTTATCTGGTTTTTCGCGGCAACACCTACGATCAGCGCGCGGTGCTCTGGACCCATATTGCGATCGCACTGATTGCGGTCCTGCTCATCGGATGGCGATTGGTCCAATCGCATCGGTATGTCGCCGCTTATCTGACCGCGCTGACCATTCTCATCGTGCTGCCGGGCTCGACGGTGCTGTACCACAAGATGCACCCGAACCCCAACGGCCACATCCGAAATCCATCGAGCGCGCCGCTGACCATGGACCGGGAAGGCGCGGGCGCGAAATCGCCCTTCGCGCCCTCATCCGCGCAGACCGATTCCGGCAAAATCATCCCGTCCAACTTCTTTATGGATTCCAAAGGCTGCGGCGACTGCCACAAGGATATCTACGACCAATGGAACAGTTCCACGCATCATTTCGCCTCGTTCAACAATCAGTTTTACCGGAAATCGATCGAGCACATGCAGGACGTGATTGGAACCCGGCCCAGCAAATGGTGCGCCGGCTGTCACGATCACGCGGTGTTTTTCAATGGGCGCTTTGACCGTCCGATTCGCGAACAAATAGACACGCCGGAAGCGCAGGCGGGGCTCGGTTGCATGTCTTGCCACGCCATTGTGCACGTTGCTAGCACCATGGGCAACGCCGATTTCACGGTGGAGTATCCTCCGCTGCACGAACTCGCCTCCAGCCACAACAAATACCTTCAAGCGCTAGACCATTTTCTCATTTACCTCAATCCCAAGCCGCACAAAGCCACATTTCTCAAGCCGTTTATGCGCGGAGAGTCGGCGGAATTCTGCGCCGCCTGCCATAAGGTCCATCTAGATTTACCCGTAAACAGTTATCGCTGGGTGCGCGGATTTGACGACTATGACAACTGGCAGGCGAGCGGCGTCTCCGGTCAGGGCGCGCGCTCGTTTTATTACCCGGCCAAGTCTCAGGTCTGCGCCGATTGCCACATGCCGCTGGTGGCCTCGCACGACCCCGGCAATCGCGACGGCAAAGTTCATTCGCACCGCTTCCCGGCCGCGAACACCGCCGTGCCCTATGCCAATCAAGACGCGCAGCAGTTGGAAGTGACCGAGCAATTCCTGAAATCGGGCTTCATCACCGTGGATATATTTGCCGTCTCGCCGGTCGACGACCATGTTGGAGCCAGCAAGATGCTTCGTCGTACCGAGACCGTTCAAGCGAACTCCACTTTTGCCGTGGGTGAAGAGGCCGAGCAAAGCGGACCCGCGGTCATCCGCGATGTGGGCAAGTTGGCTGCGCCGCTGAACGGTTCTACAGTAGCTTTGGAACCTGACAAGACCGTGCGCGTGGACGTCGTTGTACGCACGCGCAAGATCGGCCATTTCTTTCCCGCTGGCACCGTGGATGCCTTTGACACCTGGTTGGAACTGCAGGCCAGAGACGCAGACGGCAACACCATTTTCTGGAGCGGGAGCGTCAGCGACGACGGCAAAGGACCGGTAGAGCCGGGCGCGCACTTCTACCGTTCGTATCAACTGGACGGCGAAGGATATGCCATCGACAAACGCAACGCCTGGCAGACCCGGAGCTTGCTATACGTCAGATTGATTCCGCCCGGCGCCGCCGATGTCGCGCACTACCTCGTCAAGGTTCCTAAGAACGCCCGCGGCCCGATTCAGTTCACGGCCAAGTTGAATTACCGCAAATTCGCCTGGTATTTCACGCAATTCGCTTATGCCGGACAAGCGAAACCCGGGCAAGCTCCGTCGCTGCTCGACAAGAACCACGACGGTCTGGAATATGACTTCAGCCCGCGCTTGATTCCGGCCAACGTTTCCGGCAAAATTCGCGATTGCATTCCGGATCTTCCGATTGTGACCCTCGCGCAAGCAAATGTGCAAGTCCCGCTAGGGCACGCGGACTGGAATCCCGTGGTCCGCAAGCCAGACCGGGAACGCTGGAATGACTGGGGCATCGGCCTGCTCCTGCAGGGCGATCTGAAAGGCGCGGAGTACGCCTTTAAGAAAGTGACGGAAGCGGAGCCTGGCTATGCCGACGGCTGGCTGAACGTTGCGCGTGCGTTGATTCAAGAAGGCGAAACCGACGCAGCCAAACCCTATCTCGCCAAGGCGCTGGCAATTGCCCCGCAGTTCGGTCGCACCTGGTTCTTTCAGGCCGCCGCGCAAAAAGCCGATGGCGATTACGATGGCGCTCTGCGGTCGCTCGAGCGAGTGCGCACTCAATATCCAAGAGACCGCGTGGTGCTGAATCAGATTGCCCGCATGCTGTTTCTGAAACGCGAGTACGGCAAAGCGATTGAAGCGCTGAAGCAGGTGAATGCCGTGGATCCGGAAGACGTGCAGATGCATTACACCTGGATGCTGTGCAGCCGCGGTTTGGGAAATACGGCTGACGCGGCCCGCGAAGAAACCCTCTTCCGGCGTTTCAAGGCTGAGGAGTCTTCACAGGCCCTCACGGCGCGCCGGCGCGCTATCAGCCCCGAAGACAACAACGAGCGCCAGCCGATTCACGATCATGAAAGCGCGCCCCTGCCATGAAGTGGTATCAAGTCAGGGGGACAAAGCGGGTTCCAGACGCGGACGGGGACACTGCGGGCTCGGGCAGCGGTGTCCCCCTGGCACGTGGCACAGGCTTCAGCCTGTGCTTCTTGATCGCAATTGCCATGCTCGCTGCCACTTCGCCCTCGACCGGCCCCGTCTTCACCGACGTCACGGCCCAGGCGGGCATCCACTTCACCCACACCAGCGGCCGCGCCGGCAAAAAGTATCTGCCCGAGACGTTAGGTTCCGGCTGTGCCTTCTTCGACGCCGATGGCGACGGCTGGCAGGACATTCTGTTGATCAATGGAAAAGACTGGACGCCGCGCGGGCGCAAAACACTCTTGGCCCTGTACCACAACAACCATAACGGCACCTTCACTGACGTTACGGCGGGCAGCGGCCTGGATGTTGAGATGTACGGCATGGGCGTGGCCATCGCCGATTATGACAACGACGGGCGCGACGATGTGTACATCACCGCTCTAGACGGCGATCGTCTGTTTCACAACGAAGGACACGGCAAATTCCGCGATGTGACTAAGGCCGCCGGCATTCAAAACGCCAGTTTCGGAACCAGCGCCGCCTGGTTTGACTACGATCGCGATGGCAAACTCGATCTCTTCGTTGCCAATTACGTCCAATGGGAACCGAAGAACGACCTGTGGTGCTCGCTTGACGGCTCGACGAAATCTTACTGCACTCCGGAATCTTACAAAGGCACACGCAGCCGCTTGTATCACAACTTAGGCGGCGGGCGTTTTGAAGAAGTTGCCATGAAAGCGGGCCTCGGAGACCCAACCAGCAAGTCGTTAGGCGTGACAGTGCTCGATTACAACGGCGATGGCTGGCCCGACCTGTTCGTCTCCAACGACACGCAACCCAACAAACTCTATCGCAATAACCGCAACGGAACCTTCACCGAAGAAGGGATGACCGCCGGTGTGGCGTACGGCGAAGACGGAGTGGCGCGCGGCGCCATGGGCGCGGATTCGGCGGATTACGACGGCAGCGGCAAACCGCATCTACTTGTCGGCAATTTTTCCAATCAGATGCTGGGCCTCTATCACAACGAAGGCAATGGCCTGTTCGTGGATGAGGCGCCGTCATCGGCCGTCGGGCGAGCCAGCCTGCTGACGCTCTCCTTCGGCGTCTTCTTTTTCGATTACGATCTGGACGGCCGTCCGGATATCTTCGCCGCCAACGGTCATATTGAAGAGGAGATCGGACGCGTACAGCCCAAGGTCAGCTATCGCGAACCACCGCTGCTTTTTCGCAATTTGGGAAATCGTAAATTTGCCAATGTAACCGCGGAAATGGGCGTAGCATTCAACCGGCCGATCGTTGCCCGCGGCGCCGCCTACGCGGACTTCGACCGCGACGGCGACCTGGACATCCTGATATCCACCAACAACGGGCCCGCCTATCTGTATCGCAACGACGGCGGCAATCGCAATCATTGGCTATCGGTGCGGTTGAACGGAACCAAGAGCAATCGCGACGGCATCGGAGCCGTCGTGCGCCTGCTAAGCGCCTCCGGCAAGCAATGGAGTATGGTCCGCAGCGGTTCCAGCTACTGTTCGCAAAGCGATCTGGCGCTGACCTTCGGATT
>DATFZA010000835.1:0-6391 GCA_035314765.1 Bryobacteraceae bacterium | reverse complement strand
GGCGCCCGGCGCCGAGATCCATGGGCGCGCCAATCAGGGCGATGTGGGAAGGTTTCATGTTCACGACCGCTTCGGGGCGGGACGAGGGCGTCCCGCGCGGACCTGGGGGTCCGCCCCACATACTGAGGACTCGTCGAGCGGTTGAATTGCTTGTTCCAAGGTCATGGCCGGGTCCGATACAGCATGCGCGGAAAGGCAATGGTCTCGCGGATATGTTCCAGCCCGCACATCCACGACACAAACCGCTCAATACCCATGCCAAATCCCGCGTGTGGCACACTGCCATATTTGCGCAGGTCGATATACCAGTTGAAGGCCTCGCGTGGCAGGTGGTGTTCTTCCAGCCGTTGGAGCAACAGGTCGAGATCGTGAATTCGCTGGCCTCCGCCCACGATCTCGCCATAGCCCTCTGGCGCGATGAAGTCCACGCCCAGCGCGAGTTCGGGCCGTTCCGCGTCCGGTTGAAAATAGAACGCCTTCACTTGCGAGGGATATCGATCGATGATCACTGGACGGTCGTATTCTTCGGCGATCAGTGTCTCGTCGGTCCCGCCAAAGTCGCTGCCCCACTGAATCTCGCTGCCTTTCTTTTGCAAGATCTTCACCGCGTCGTCATAGCTCATGCGCGGAAAAGGCGCCTTCACGGTTTCGAGTTTGGTGACGTCGCGCTCCAGCGCCAGCAGTTCCGGACGGCGATTCTCCAACACGCGCGCCACTACAAAACAAATCAACCCTTCGGCCAGCTCCTTGACGTCGTCGAGCGTGGCGTAGGCCATTTCCGGCTCCACCATCCAGAACTCCGTCAAGTGCCGCCGTGTTTTCGATTTCTCCGCGCGAAATGTCGGGCCGAAGCAATACACCTTGCCAAAGGCCATGGCATCCGCTTCGTTGTACAACTGGCCGGACTGCGTCAAATAGACTTTTTCGTCTTCGAAGTAGTCCACTTCAAACAAAGTAGTGGTTCCTTCGCAAGCCGCTGGCGTGAAAATGGGCGTGTCGACTAACGTGAATCCGTTGGAATCGAAGTAGTCGCGCACCGCCTTGATCACTTCGTGGCGCACCCGCAAAATGGCATGCTGGCGCTTGCTGCGCAGCCAGAGATGGCGGTGGTCCATCAGGAAATCGATGCCATGCTCTTTGGGCGTGATCGGGTAAGGATCGGATTCCGGCACGCGCTGCACGATGTCGGCGGCTTCCACATCCATCTCGAACCCGCCGGCGGCGCGCTGCTCGGCGCGAATCTTACCGGTGAAGATCACCGACGATTCCTGCGTCAAATCCTTCAACTTGTCGAACAGCTCGTCTCCGACTTGCGCCTTCACGGCGACACACTGGATAATGCCGGTGCCGTCGCGCAGCAGCGGAAAAGCGATTTTGCCGGACTTGCGCAGGTTGTACAACCAGCCGGGAATCTGCACGGTTTCACCTACATGCCGGCCGGCGTCCTGAATATTGATGCGCGGATATGCCATCTAAACCGTCTCTAACCTGTCGAAAATCTCGCAAACCGTTTCGAGCGACTGTGGAAAGGGGCGATCGGGAGTCTCCCGCAGCTCCAGCACCAGCGCATATTGACCCAGCCGCGAGCGCAACAACTGCATGGTGTTCTTCCAATCCACCGTTCCTTCGTCCACCAGCGGAAACAGGTGAAGGTCATTGATGCCGTCATTGTCATGGATATGCGTCGACCGAATGCGGTCTTGCATGATGCCGAATGCAGTGGGAATGCCTTCATTAATATTGGCGTGGCCGACGTCCAGGCAGAAATTGAGTTTCAAGTGGGTTAGCCCCAGGAAATAGACCAGCCGTTCCGCGCTGGCCAGCTTGTTCAGCGTGTTCTCCAGCAGCACTTCCACGCCGCGCTGGCGGGCAAAAAGATTGATCTCTTCCAGAGCGCTGAAGGCCGCGTCCAGCTTGCGCTCGTCATACTCCTCGTCATGCACGCCGAGATGCTGGATGAAATAGCGAAAGGGAACCGTCTCGGAGATCTCCAAGGCGCGCTTGATTTCATCCACCACCACCAGTCTCTTTGATTTGACCGGCTCAGTAAGGTTGAGCACCGAGTGCGGGCCCGAACGTCCCCAGATCTCGTCGGTGTACATCGGCCCATGCACCGAATGCAGCTTCATTTTTGAATCTTTGAACCAATGGCCCAGTTCGTTAATCTGGGCGCGATTGTGATGGTCCAAGTGCTGTGGGGCGCAGAATGTTTCCACCGCCGGAATACCGGTCTGCGCGATGCGATCCAAATAGGCCGTAGTCAGCCGGTGGTTGACGAACAAATGAGTAGAGAGGACGTGGTCCATTAGGTTGTTATTGTCTCTTCTAGTAGCCTGCGGCTTTCGCGTTGCCGCGGCCATCCGCCGCGCCCTGATACCATCCGCCATCCACGAGAATGGCTTCCACGCGGGCCAGTACCGGATCCTTAGATTCCGGCGGCGTGAATTTGTATCCCATCGCGCGCAAACGATCCGCCGTGTCGGGTGAAACGCCTCGCTCCAGGAAAAGCTGATCCGGCATCCATTGATGGTAGATGCGCGGCCAATCCACGGCATCCTGCACGTTCATGTGGAAATCCACTACGTTCAGAATTACCTGCAGCACGCCGCTGATGATGCGAGAACCGCCCGGAGCGCCCACCGCCAGATACGGTTTGCCATCCCTCACCAGCAGCGTTGGCGTCATCGAAGACAAGGGACGCTTGCCCGGCTGAATGGCATTGGCTTCGCCCTGAATCAACCCGAAAAGATTCGGCGTGCCGGGCTTGGCGGAAAAATCGTCCATCTCATCGTTGAGCAAGAAACCTAGCCCTGGCACGGTCACGCCGCTGCCAAAGCCGGCATTCAGAGTGTAGGTCACCGCGACCGCATTGCCTTCTTGATCGATAACGTTATAGTGCGTGGTCTGCGTGCTTTCTTGTCCCAGTAGCGGACCGGCATGCAAGTCTGAGCTGGGCGTGGCACGATCGGGGTCAATAGTCGCGCGGCGCGAAGCGATATAGCGCGGATCGAGCAGCCGGCTCACTGGAACCTTAACAAAGCCGGGATCTCCGAGAAACTCGCTGCGGTCCGCGTAGTACCGCCGCATCACCTCCGCCAAATAATGAATTTCCGAAGCCGAGCCGGCCCCGCCCTGCTCATAGCCGGAGCCTTCCAGCATGCCGAGCATCTGCAAAATCCCAATGCCACCGGAACTGGGCGGAGGCGCCGTTATCACTTCAAAGCCCTTATAGTGGCCGCTGAGCGGCGCGCGCTCCACCGCTTTGTAGTTCTTCAGGTCGTCGAGCGTGACCAGTCCGCCGTTCTCCGCCATTGCGGCCGCCAGACGGTGCGCCGTCTCGCCTTCATAAAAATCCGCCGCTCCGCGATCGCGAATGCGCTTCAGTGTCTGGGCCAGCTCCGGCTGAATGCACTGGTCCGCATAATGCAGACTGGCGAACAAGCGCTGCGATTCCGGAAAGCGCGCAAGCAGCTTCAGGTCGCTATTCAACTGGGTTTCGAAATAGTAGGAGACGGGAAAGCCTTTCTCGGCCAACTGGACCGCTGGCTGCAGCACTTCCGCCCAAGTCTTACGCCCATACTTCTTCTCGGCCAGCTCAAAGCCGCGGACCGATCCCGGGACTCCCGCGGCGCGCCAGCCCACCAGGCTGTCTTTGGTCATCTCGCCGGCGGCATCCAGGTACATGTCACGTGTTGCCGCGGCGGGCGCGGTTTCGCGAAAGTCGATAAAGGTCGTGCGGCCATCGGCAAAGCGCGCCAGCATGAACCCGCCTCCGCCGATATTTCCCGCGTAAGGATACGTCACCGCCAGCGCGAACCCCATCGCCACGGCCGCATCCATGGCGTTGCCGCCGGCCTTGAGCACCGCCACTCCCACGTCGGCCGCCAGCGGCTCCTGCGCTACTACCATGGCGTTGCGCGCATGCACTGGTTCCCGGGCCGCGGCGGGGGAAATCAAGACGGTGGAGATGAGCAGGACACTTAGCACGGCGCGTAGTCGCATGAATAACTGATTTTAGCGCTTCAGTTTCCCGTCGCGAGCCGGCGCG
Organism: Bryobacteraceae bacterium; assembly: GCA_035314765.1. GTDB lineage: Bacteria > Acidobacteriota > Terriglobia > Bryobacterales > Bryobacteraceae > DATFZA01. Next base: position 2,343 of record DATFZA010000835.1, on the reverse strand, counting down.
CCAAAAGATCCGGCAGACCGGCCAGAATAATCTTTCGTTGCGCCGACTCTACGTCGTAGGCAACCCGGCAAAACGCGATGGTCCGAAGGCTTGTGTCGTAAAGAACGTAGCCCGCGCGCGGGTCGCCATCGCGGGGTTGCCCCACGGAGCCCGGATTGATCAGATACCGCACGTCGTTTTCCCGTTCGATGGTTGCTTCCTTGGCGGCGGGTTCCGGCCGGTGCAGCGTCTTCACTCCGTTGCGATGACACAAGAAACCGATTTGCACGTGAGTGTGACCGAAAAACGTGATATCCGCATCCAAATACGGCGCGACATTGCTCACTTCTCGCTCCGTGAGAACGTACTCATCCTCGTCCACCGGAGAACCGTGGATGAGCTGGAAGCCATTGAAGCTTTCGGGGCCCCGCGTCAGCCGGCGCAGGTATTCCAGGTTGCGCGGATCCGCCACGGTCTGCGTCCACAGCGCGGACGCACGGGCGGCCGGATTGAACCATTCCAGATCTTCCAGGCCCGAGCAGGCCTTGTCGTGATTGCCCCTGACAATGGCCGCGACGTTTGCCCGTACCCACTCAATCACCAAGTCCGGATCGGCCCCGTAACCCACGACGTCCCCACAGCAGACCACGCTGTCATAGCGGCCCTGGGCGTCGGCAAGAACAGCCTGTAGCGCTTCCCAGTTAGCGTGCAGGTCGCTTAGGATCAAGTACCGCATAGCCGCAGCACCGTGATCTCCGGCGGCGCGCCGACGCGCGCTGGTACGCCGATGGTGCCGATGCCGCGCGAAACATAAATACTGGCGTCTCCTTGCTGGTACAAGCCAATAGTATAGGGCGTAAGCAAACGGGCCGGGTTGACATTCCGATGCAGGATTTCCACATTGACCTGCCCGCCATGGGTGTGGCCACTCAGTGTCACCCGAAATCCCTTCGCGGCGGCGACAGGAAACACGTCCGGATTGTGTGACAGCAATACGTTCAGCGTTCCCGGCACAATCAGTTGCTCGACTCCAGTCAGATACTCGCGATGCATGGGCTGGTAATCCACTCCCACGAAGTTGATCGACGCGTCACCAAAGCGCAGCAACCGGCTCTGAGAACGGAGAAATTCCATTCCCAGCCGGCGGCCGGCCATGGACGTGTAGTCTTGCGTGCCCGCGTAAATTTCGTGATTTCCCAGACAGCCCAGAATCGGCCCGCGCGGCGACCGCAACCGGGCCAACTGATGGAGACAGGCATCCAGCGGATCGCCTCGGGTCGAAATCAGGTCCCCTGTAACTAGCACCAAGTCTGCGCGTGCTGAGTTCGCCATGTCTATCGCCCGCGCCAATGCCGTTTCGCTCAAGAAAAGACTCAGATGGATATCGGTCATCTGCAATAGCCGCAAGCCCTGCAAGTCCTTGGGCAGCCCCTTGACTGGCAAATCCGTCTCGACTAGCTGAAAGTCGTCGCGGTGAATAACTCCAAAACCGAACACCGCCACCGGGGCGGCACATAAAGCCAAGCTGGTGGTCCGCAAGAACGTCCGGCGGTGCGGCCGGAACGCCGCCTGCCGCCACACTATTTGGCCGGGGATTAAGCCAATCATCCAGCTCACCCAGAACAACGCCACGACAAAGACGCCGATGACCAACTGGGGTGGAAATTGTTGCCGCACCCGGCTGAATTCCAATAGGTACGTGAAACAAAGAAATATGGCGACTGCGGCGGAACCGCCGAGCACCAGCGGCCGGCGCCACTTTGCCCGCAGCAAACACAACGCCAGAATTAATTGGAGTCCCAGGCCCATCGACAGCACCACGAGCCCCGGAAAGACGTGCAGCCTACTCACTATCTCCATTGTAACGATCTCCTGGATCTGGTTGCTGGTGTGGGGTAGAGTTGGCTTAATGTTACTTGCAATGATGCTGCTGCTGGTCGGAAGTTCGGTTGTCTCGGGCCAGACTCCTCCAGCCATTACTTTGCTCGGCCGGCGTATGCAGCCGCCCATGACCTCAAGCTGAATGAATTGCTCGTGAAGTGTTTCGTGAGCTATCGGAGGCAGCAAGGTGATTGAATTTCGCGCCTCTTGCCTTTTGGATATCGAAATGAATGACGAGTTCGGCCCGCTTGAAATCCAATCCGAACTCCCGTGTCAGGATTGCGGTTGCCATACCATCTTTGCGGCAGTTGCGGCACCGGGCGAACGTTCCAATCTTTTTTTTTCGCTGTTTTCAGTGTGGGCGTGAGCGGGAAGACCTCAAAGATTTTTCCGGCGCGCCTCAGTCGGAATGGATCAACCGCGCGGGAACAGGGTAGGGGGCTTTTAGCCGACCGTGGCGTTCGTCAATGACGGGGTGCCAGA
>DATFZA010000834.1:0-5429 GCA_035314765.1 Bryobacteraceae bacterium | reverse complement strand
TAGCTGCCATGCTCCATAGCATAAATCGTCTGCCTGCTCACGCCGACCTGTTTGGCGAGTTCCGCCGCCGAAAATCCGCGCCGCTGGCGTACCTGCGCTAATGTGTTGTGAATGGTCACTTGTACATTTCTGCACTTGTCGATGCAAGGTGGCACAGGCTTCAGCCTGTGCAGCACAGACTAAAGTCCGTGCCACCGTTGTCAATCAATAGCGTGGCGGTCTCGACAGGTTGGCCACGTCAGTAATACCAATCCACCAACCGGACTTCGATTCCTGTGCCCGCCAGCGCATTCGCGAATACCTGGACGTCGCTGCCCTTGTAGTGGTACGGATAAACAACGGCCGGGTGGAACGCCCGCACTGCTTCCGCCGCTTCCTCCGGGGTCATGGTGTAAGGCAGGTTCATCGGCACAAACGCCACGTCGATATTCTTGAGCGCGCGCATCTCGGGAATGCCTTCCGTATCTCCAGCGATGTAGAAGCGCTTGCCCCCAAAGCTCAAAACATACCCGTTGCCGCGTCCCTTGTCGTGATAAAACTTCCCGGCGGAAGGCCCGCGGGTCAGATTGTACATCGGCACCGCTTCAATGCTCCAGCGCTCCCAGGAGGTCTTCTCGCCGTTAGCCAGCACCTGAGCGGACGTCACCGACTTGGCTACCGCGGCGGGAGCGATAATTTTGGTGCCCTCTTTAGTCACTTTGGCGATAGCGGGCTTGTCGAGGTGGTCGGGATGGATATCGGTGATCAGAATCAGATCGGCGGCGGGCAGGCCGTCGTAGTTTCCCTGGCTCCAGGGATCGACGTGGATCACTTTGCCTCCGGCCTCGATCATGAGGCTGGCGTGGCGGATGGCGGTGATTTTCACCTCGCCGGCGCTGGTGGAAAAAGAAGCGATCGGCCGGCCGGCGGCCAACAGCGCCCCGGCGGCCAGTAGTGGTGCTAACGTGGCAGGTCTCATCGCTCGCGATTGTAACGCGTTTACGGCGTGGCCGCCGCGGCTTTCGACCGCCCCCAGTCGAAGCGCCGCCCCAGGATCATCTTCACTAGCAGGTGATCGGTACTGCGGGTCACCCCGACGCCAACGCCAAAGTTAAACTCCCAGTCAGGACCTAAATTGAGATCGATCGCCGGGACGATCTGCTGCTGCTGATCGCGGATGGCGTCGAAGCCGGTGACCGGACCGAGCGAACCGTAATATTCCAGTCCCGCGTTCAATCGCTTGGTCAGATCGTAACCAAACTTGAAGTTGGGAGAGAATACGACGCCCTGCGGCACACTGGGCCCATGAAACGATCGATCGAACGTCGGATTGAACGAAATGTAGACCTTGCACGGTTCATCGCCACACTTGCGGGCTGTCGGAATTTCCTTGTCGATAATCGGACGAATCTCCAGTGTCCAGGTGTCTGGTGAGTACGGCGCGCGCTGGTAGCCGAACTCGAAAGACATGCTCAGGCCGACGGGCAAGTGCCAATCCTCCGGCGCTCTGACACGCGGGCGGATATGATCGCCTACCCACTGCCAACCATAGCCGGGATTAATGCTGGTGAACACATAAAACCCGGTTTCGAACCACGGCGTGATGCCCTGAGTAATTTCCAGTGTCTCGTGCCAGGCGTGCTCAGTCGGAATCATCCCGCCGATAATGCTCTTGGAACCACTGAAGGTGAAGTTACTGTGGAGTTCGACCATGGTGTTCCCAGGAGCTACCGTAGGCGCTTCGTAAACCTGAATCTCGTAGTTATCCTGAGCGCATAGGACAGATGTGAGAAAAAGCCAGGCCAAGACGGGCCAAGAGCGCGGCATGCATTCCTAGTTTAGGGGAGGGAGCGGGAATGCTCACGACGTTTGCCCGAGCATCGTTGGGTTTCCAGCACTGCCAGGGCCATGGCGCTAGGGGACACTGCTGCGATCGTTGAAAGGGAAGATTTTCAGCCCGCAGTGTCCCGCTTCGGCAGTTCCTCCGACTTGTTTGGCGCTAGCAGCGCGCTTACGCCACGTCGGAGTTGTCGCCGGAATCCGAGTCCGAAGAGTCGTCAACCGCCTGATCGTCGTAGTTTTGATCGTCGTCGCCGTCGGCCTGGTCGCCGTCGGCCTTATCGTCGTATGTCTGGTCGTCAGCGGCCCGATCATCATAACCCCGTTCGCCAGATTCGGATGGATTGTCGTAGTAGTTGTTAACGACGGTTTCGCCGGGCTGGCCCATGATGCCGTGGCTCCCCCCGCCCAGGAAACTTCCCCCACCAGGCAATCCAAACCCGCCGCCACCACCTCCACCGCCTAAGAGCGACCGGATTCCTTCGAACGCCAGTGCGCCTGCCGCCACGCCAGCTACAGTCTTGGCCGCTGTCCCCAGAAAACTGGAGCCGCCGCCCTGCTGCGGGGGTGGTGGCGCGTATTGAGGCTGTGGTTGCTGCGGTTGCGGGGCGTATTGGGGATACTGCGGCTGCATAGGTTGCTCGTGATATTGCGGCTGCCCGCCTTGTGCTCCGCCGCCGAGAAAACTCCCTCCGGACGACGGTCGAGCCGGTGCTTGCGCCACCTGCTGCCGGAGTTGTGCAATCTCCTGGCTGGCATGATCCAAAGCCATGTTTTGAATCAACACGGTCTGGGTCATCAGATACAGCGCATCCGGACGCGAACCGATATGCGTCCTAATAAAGTCTTCGGCCTCGGGATCCCGCTGCGGGGCCGGGGTCTGGGCGATCTTGTTCGCCAAATCCGCCAACAACTGCTTTTCTTCAGGACTCATAAGGTGGCTCCCCATTCGGAAGACGCAAATGGAAGGGATGATGTTCCTTTCTATTGAGAATTGGTCCTTCAGCCGATACTACTACCGATTGGCGACGCATTCGACTCCTGAGCAGATACGGGCGCTCGCCGGGGGCAGTTTGGCAGAAATTCTCTCGATTGAAGCGGTTTCGCACCTGCGCCGGTGCCCGGAATGCCAGTTGGCGCTCTCCGAAGCCAGAGAATCGCGGTTGATTGAAGAGGAACTCCTCCGCGATCCGATGAACGCACTGGACCTCACTTCGATTCGTTAGAATTGCCGGAGTTCCCCGCCGTCAGGCAGAGCCGGCAATCTGGTCACGCCGCCCCCTCCCGAATCAACCACTATTCAGCGAATCTCGTGTACCTTATAAAAGATGCCTGCCGAACAAAATCGCATTTTTGAAACGACCCGCCGGGAGAAACACTGGCGCCGCTGGGGACCCTATCTGGCCGAGCGGTCTTGGGGTGTTCCCCGCGAAGACTACAGCCCTGATGGGAGCGCCTGGGAATCTTTCAACTTCGATAGCGCCCGATCTCGCGCCTATCGCTGGACGGAGGATGGGATCGCCGGAATCTGCGACAACCACCAGCGGCTATGTTTGGCGTTCAGCTTTTGGAACGGCCGCGATCCTTTTCTGAAGGAGCGCTTGTTCGGTCTCGGCGGCAATGAAGGCAACCACGGCGAGGATGTCAAGGAATATTACTACTACTTGGACTCCACGCCCACGCATTCCTACATGAAAGCCCTATACAAATACCCGCAAGCTGAATTCCCATACGAGCAGCTTCGGCGCGAGAACCGGCAGCGCGACCGGAACGCAATGGAATATGAACTCATCGACACCGGCGTCTTTGAACACGACCGATACTTCGACATTTTTGTCGAGTACGCCAAGAACGATGTGGACGACGTGGTCGCGAGAGTGACCGTCATCAATCGCGGCCCGGAAAAGGCCACGCTCCATTTGCTCCCGACCGTTTGGTTCCGAAATACCTGGAGTTGGGGTTACGGGACCCCAGTTCCAGAGTTAATCAAAGACAGTACCCAGATCATCGCCGCGCATGAACAGACTCTCGGAAATTACAAAATCTGGTTTGAAGATTCGCCAACGCTTCTGTTTACCGAAAATGACACGAACACAGAAACTCTCTACGGCTATCCCTCGGGAAACCAGCACTACAAAGATGCCTTCCACCGCTATGTGATTCAGGGTGACCGAAATGCGGTCAGCTCCGACGAGACGGGCACGAAGGCTTGCGCCTGGTACCAGATCGAATTGGCGCCGGGAGAGGCTGCCGTGCGAAATCTTCGGCTATACACCGGCGCGGCGCCCAATCCGGATTTCAATGCGGTTTTTCACCAGCTCAACGAGGAAGCGGACGAGTTTTACGGGTTCCAACCGGCGGCTCTGTCGGACGATGCCCGATCGGTGCAGCGGCAAGCCTTCGCGGGTCTTCTCTGGAGCAAGCAGTATTATCACTACGTAGTAGAGGATTGGTTGAATGGCGACCCGGCATTTCCGCCGCCCTCGGCTCAGCGGCTCAATGGGCGCAACAAGAGCTGGAGGCACCTGTATAACGAAGACATCGTCACCATGCCCGATAAGTGGGAATACCCGTGGTATGCCGCGTGGGATCTGTCTTTCCACACCATTCCATTCGCCATCATCGACCCGGATTTTGCCAAGGACCAACTCTCCACCTTCTTGCGCGAATGGTATCAGGCGCCGAATGGCCAGGTGCCGGCCTATGAATGGGAGTTTGGCGATGTGAATCCGCCCGTCCACTCCTGGGCCTGCATGCGGGTTTTCCAAATCGACAAGAAGATCATCGGCCAGCCCGACGTCACGTTTCTTGAATCTTGTTTTCACAAGTTGCTGATGGTTTTCACCTGGTGGGTGAACCGCAAGGATTCGGCGGGGAACAATATTTTCGAAGGCGGATTTCTCGGTCTCGACAACATCGGCGTGTTCGATCGCAGCCGCCCGTTGCCCACCGGAGGCTATCTGGAGCAAGCCGACGGCACCGCCTGGATGGCGATGTTCTGTCTCAACATGCTGCGCATTGCCATCGAATTGTCGGCGCACGATCCGGTGTATGAAGACATCGCCAGCAAATTCTTCGAACATTTCTTGCATATCTCGAGCGCCATCAACCGCATGGGCGACGATGGCCTATGGGACGACACAGATGGCTTCTACTACGACTGGCTGCGGTTGCCTGACGGCCGCAAGTTTCCTATGCGTCTCCGTTCCCTGGTCGGATTGATCCCGCTATTGGCCGTGACGGTAATCGAGCAACGCCATCTCGACGCCATGCCGGGATTCCGGCGGCGTATGAACTGGTTCATCAAACACCGGCCCGATCTCTGCGGCAACATCGCGTCTATTTCACGCCAAGGGCAGGAGGAGCGGCGCCTGCTTGCCATGGTGACTCCCGCCAAGCTGGAACGGATGATGAGTGTCATGTTGGATGAGAACGAGTTCCTCTCGCCCCATGGCATCCGCGGCCTATCGCGTTATCACAAAGACCATCCTTTTATTCTGCAGGCCGATGGACACGAGTATCGGGTCGACTATGAGCCGGCGGAATCGAGCACCGGCGTGTTTGGCGGTAATTCCAATTGGCGCGGGCCGGTTTGGTTTCCCATCAACTAC
>DATFZA010000833.1:0-7097 GCA_035314765.1 Bryobacteraceae bacterium | reverse complement strand
TGTCGTTCGGGAAGCGATTATCGCCGCCTGTCTCACGGCCATCATGATTTTGCTTTTCCTCGGAAGCTGGCGCAGCACGCTCATCATCGCTGTCTCGATTCCGCTTTCGATTCTCACCTCCATCTGCATCTTGAGCGCTCTCGGCGAAACCATCAACATCATGACCCTCGGCGGTCTCGCCTTGGCGGTAGGGATTCTGGTCGACGACGCCACCGTGACCATTGAAAACATTGAGCGCAATTTCGATGAGGGCAAAGATCTGCACACCGGCATTTTGGATGGCGCAGCCCAAATCGCCGTGCCGGCGTTGGTATCCACCTTGTGCATCTGCATCGTCTTCTTGCCCATGTTCTTTCTCACCGGCGTGGCCCGCTACCTATTCATTCCCTTGGCTGAGGCCGTGGTCTTCGCCATGATCGCGTCATACATCCTTTCGCGAACCCTGGTCCCCACCCTCGCCATGTATCTGCTCAAGTCGGGCGAACATCATCCCGCTGAACCAGCCTCCTGGAATCTTCCCGCCCGTTTCCAGCGCGCGTTCGAACGCGGATTTGAGGGCGCTCGCGCTCGTTATCTCAGCCTCGTCTCCGCCTGCATTCATCACCGCGCCATATTCGTCCCGGCTTTCCTGGCGGTCTGCGCGGTAACGTTTCTGCTCATTCCCTGGCTGGGACAAGACTTCTTCCCGGTCAGCGATGGCGGGCAATTCAAGCTGCACATGCGAGCCAAAACCGGCACTCGCATTGAAGAGACCGCGAAAATTTGCGACCAGGTCGAGGAATCCCTGCGCCGCGTCATCCCGCCGCGGGACTTGGGCGCGATCATCGATAACATCGGGCTCCCCTACAGCTCCATCAATCTGTCCTACAGCACTTCCGCGCCCATCGGCCCCATGGACGCCGACATTCTGGTCTCGCTCTTACCGGATCATCGTCCCACCAACGACTATATTCGCCGGCTCCGCGAAACGTTGCCGCACGAATTTCCCGGCGTGATGTTCTATTTTCCTCCCGCCGACATTATCAGCCAGATCTTAAATTTTGGCCTTCCCGCTCCCATCGATGTGCAAATCGCCGGCCTCGATATCAACGCCAACCACGCCTTTGCCACCAGTCTTCTCGGCAAACTCCGGCGAGTCCCTGGCATCGTCGACCTCCGCATTCACCAGGTTTTCGATCAGCCCAAACTGCATTTGTTTGTCGATCGCACCAAGGCCGCCCAAAGCGGTTTCACACAATACGACATTGCCACCAGCACGCTGGTTTCTCTCAGCGGCAGCTTTCAGACCGCGCCCAGCTTCTGGCTCGATCCCAAGAACGGCGTCAGCTACAGCCTGGTGACCCAAGCCCCTCAATCTTCCATCTCATCCTTCAGGGAACTCGACAACATTCCCATCTCTGGCAAACCGGCATCGAAGCCGGAAATTCTCGGGGACGTAGCCGACCTCACTCGCGGCGCCGGCATGACCGTCATCTCGCATTACAATATTCAGCGCGCCATCGATATCTACGGCTCCGTCCAGGATCGCGACCTCGGCGGCGTCGCCCGCGATATCAACCAAATCGTGGATGCCAGCCGCAAAAATCTGCCTCGCGGCGCGCAGCTCATCGTGCGCGGCCAGATTGAGACCATGCGTACCTCGTTTCAAGGTCTGCTCGGCGGTTTGGCGCTGGCCATCGTGCTCGTCTACCTCCTGATCGTGGTCAATTTTCAATCCTGGCTCGATCCGTTCATTATCATTACCTCGCTTCCCGCCGCCATGGCAGGCATTGTTGTAATCCTTTTCGTTTCGCACACCACGCTCAGCGTTCCCGCGCTCATGGGCTCCATCATGTGCGTTGGCGTGGCCACAGCGAATAGTATTCTGGTAGTCAGTTTTGCCAAAGAGCATCTGGCCGCCGAAGGCGACCCCGAGCGCGCCGCTCTGGAAGCCGGCTTCACGCGCTTTCGTCCAGTCTTGATGACTGCTCTGGCCATGATCATCGGCATGGTTCCCATGGCCATGGGTTGGGGAGAAGGCGGAGAGCAAAACGCCCCGCTGGGACGGGCAGTTATCGGCGGATTGATGTTCGCAACCGTCGCCACTTTGTTCTTTGTGCCGGTGGTGTTCAGCCTGTTACATCGCAAGCCGGCGGAAAGTCATAATAAGTAAGGGCCAGTCATGCAACAACCGATACAACCGCCCCCCGGCAGCCTGACGTGCGCGTCAGTCGACCGAGCCGCGCGCGTCAGCAAGCGGTATCAGCCGGCAGGCGTCACCCAGCCGCCGTGTCAGCAAGCGGTTCTGTTCAGTGCGCTTTCCGAGCCGCGACCGTCAGGGAGCGGGTGCTAAAGGCTATTCGTTTTGATTGAAACAGAAGTCAAATTCGTCGAAGCTCCGGTTCGCGGCCCTCGCTTTCGGGGCGCGTGGCTCCTGGCAGCGATTCTGGTCATCGTCGCCGCCATTGTTGTCGTTACCGGCATCCGCAGCCGCATCGCGGCCGCTAGCGCGGTTCGCGAAAAGACGCTCGAACTCGAGGTTCCCACCGTTGCCGTGGTTCATCCAGCGCCCGGAGATCTAAAGAACGAAGTGCTGCTTCCCGGCAACGTCCAGCCTTTGATCGACGCCCCCATTTACGCCCGCGCCACCGGCTACGTCAAGCAATGGTCCGTGGATATTGGCGCTCGCGTCAAGGCCGGGCAAACCCTCGCCGAGCTCGACGCGCCTGAGCTAGACCAACAGGTGCAACAGGCGAAATCGAACCTCCAGCAAGCGCAAGCTTCGCTCGAACAATCTCTAGCCAGCTACGAACAGGGCAGGAGCAATGAGGAACTCGCCCGCGTCACTGCCGATCGCTGGAAGAATCTCGTCGCCCGCGGCGTCGTCTCCAAGCAGGAGAACGATCAATATCAGATGCAGTACCAGGCTCAGGTGGCCAATGTCCAGGCCCTCGATAAAGCCATCAACGCAGCCCGCGGCACCGTCGGATCCATGCAGGCCAACCTATCCAGGCTGGAAGATCTGCAGAACTACAAGATCATCCGTGCGCCTTTCGATGGCGTGATCACCGCGCGCAACACCGACATCGGAGCGCTGGTCAACGGCGGCAACGGCGCGCCCAACCAGGAACTCTTCCACCTGGCGGCCATCAACAAACTCCGCGTGTTCGTGAACGTTCCGGAAATCTATTCGCGCGCCGCAATCCCGGGCATCACCGCGAATCTGACCCTGTCCGAATTCCCGGGCCGCTCCTTTCTAGGCAAACTCGTTCGCACCGCCGGAGCCATCGACGCCGGCACCAGAACCCTGCTCACCGAACTCGAAGTCGACAACCCATCTGGCGAATTGAAACCCGGCTCCTACGCCGAAGTCCACCTCAAGCTCCCTGTGGCCACACAAACCCTCACGCTGCCCGTCAATGCCATCATTTTCCGTAGCGAAGGACAGCAGGTTGCCGTCGTCCGCCAGGGCAACAAAGTGCAATTAGTAAACGTCCAAACCGGCCGCGACTCCGGCACGCAAATGGAAATCGTCTCCGGCTTATCCGCCACCGACGAAGTGATCGTCAACCCCCCAGACTCCCTAGTCAGCGGAACCGAAGTCAACGTCAAATAATCTCGGGCAGATTGTCAATCTGTTTCCCATGAGCGCCAGGGCATGGATAGAATGAAACTCGCGAGTTCGCGACGGGGATGGGGACACAGCGGGCTCGATCCCGAATTCCTTCGGTCAAGACCATCGTAGCTGTGTCCCCTGGGCGCCTGGCCTGAACACAGGTTTTCGAGAGTGCAGCCGGCTATGTGGGGCAGATTATTAATCTGCGGCCGATTATCAATCGGCCTCCCCGGGTTACAAATTCGCCGCCGGTCTCTAATCCGCCGCCGGTTAACCGGCCCCACAAAGTTCCACCCAAACCTTCTCCGCCGCCGTCTTTCCCAACTGCACCGGCTGCCCCTCAATCTGCAGCGTCAGCGTCTCATCGTAGTTACGGCTCAGCGCCCGCACGCAAGCCCCCGGCCTGATCCCAATCGAATTGAGAAACTCCAACAACTGCCGGTCCCTCTCAAACACACTTACGATCCGCGCCTCGCCCCCTCTGTCCACTTCATACAAAGGACGCAATCCCCGCCCGCGCCGGTCCGCCGGCGTGTCCCGGCCCATGCGATTCCCATGCGGACACGGAGCGCTCGTCCCCAACCGCTCCTGCAGCCGCCGTTCAAAGTCCGCCGAAACCGCATGCTCCAACTGTTCGGCCTCGTCGTGAACCTTGTACCATTCCATGCCGAAGACTTCGGTGAGCATCCGTTCAATCAAGTGATGCCGGTTCAACAACCGGTCGGCGATCTCCTGCCCGGAAACAGTCAGCGTGATTTGGCCGTCCTTGTGGACGCGAATCATCGCATCGCGCTTCAGCCGCCGGATGGCCATCGTCACCGCCGGCGCCGACACGCCCAACCAGCGCGCCAGCGTGGCGGCAATCACCGGCTCGCCTTCGCTTTCCGCTTCGGCGATCGTCTTCAGGTAGTTTTCTTTCGAAGCGGTGATCTTCACAACCATCAAAATTGTATCGTGCTATCTTCATCCTCATATGCAACACACCACCAAGTGGGTCTTTGCAACCGCCCTGGTCACTCTGCCGTTGTTGCTTCTGGCGGAAGAACGGCCCGATCTGTTCACCGTGAATCGCATCAAGGCCGAAGCCTTTGAAGACTCCAAGGTGATGGATCATATGTTCTACCTGACCGACGCCAATGGTCCGCGGCTCACCGGCTCGCCCGGCTACCAGACCGCCGCCGACTGGGTGGTCAAACGGCTGCAAGAGTACGGACTGGTCAATGTTCACCAGGAAAAGTGGGGGCCGTTCGGCCGCGGCTGGACCAACACGCATTTTGAAGCGCACCTGTTGGAACCAAGCTATGCGCCCTTGATCGGATTCCCGCTGGCCTGGACCGCGAGCACGCAGGGCACGGTGAGCGGTCAGCCGATGATGGCCGTGATCAAGACCGACGCCGACTTCGAGAAGTTCCGCGGCAAACTGAAGGGCGCCATCGTCATGACGGACGCGCTAAAAGAACTCGCCTTTCCGACCGCCCCGCAAGGCCGCCGGCTCACCGATGCCGAGTTGTCCGCCGAAGCGCTGGCCCTCGATCCCGCTTCCCGCGGCGGTTTCGGTCCTCCTCGTCCTCCCGGCCAGCCGGCTCTGTCACCCGAAGAGGCCCGCAAGGAGCGCGAAGAGCGCCGCAAATTCCGCGAGAAAGTAGGCGATTTTCTCCGCGAAGAGGGCGCGCTGCTGGCCATCTCCTACGGGCAAAGCGGCGAGGCCGGAACTGTGTTCGCTTCCCAAGGCGGCCCATACGAAAACAAGAAGCATCTCGCCATTCCCATGGTTGCTCTCACTCCCGAGCACTACAACCGCATCGCCCGCCTGCTGGATCACAAAATCCCGGTGAAGGTCGCGTTCAATATTCAGAACCAGGTGGTCGAGGATCCACCGACGGTCAATGTGGTTGGCGAGATCCCTGGCAACAGCAAGAAAGATGAGATCGTGATGCTGGGCGCTCACCTCGATTCCTGGCACGGCGGAACCGGAGCTACCGACAATGCAGCCGGAAGCGCGGTCATGATGGAAGCCGTGCGAATCCTGAACACGCTCGATCTCAAGATGGACCGCACCGTCCGCATCGCCTTGTGGAGCGGCGAAGAAGAAGGACTGTTGGGTTCCAAGGCGTACGTCAAAGAGCACTTCGCCGACGTGGAAACCATGAAGCTGACCGCCGAGCATTCCAAGCTCTCGGGTTACTTCAACTACGACAACGGCACCGGCAAGATCCGCGGAATTTATCTGCAAGGCAACGACATGGCGCGCCCCATCTTTGAAGAGTGGCTCGCGCCATTCAAGGACCTCGGCGCAAGTACCGTATCGATCCGCAATACCGGAGGAACCGATCACTTGTCCTTCGACGCCATCGGCCTCCCCGGCTTCCAGTTCATCCAGGATCCGATGGACTACATGACGCGCACGCATCACTCCAACATGGACACCTACGACCGCATTCAGCCCGGGGACCTGATGCAGGCCTCGGCCATCATCGCCACGTTCGTGTATGAGACCGCCGTGCGTCCGGAGATGCTTCCGCGCAAGCCGCTGCCCAAAGCCCAGCCTAAGAAACCGGAGGAGAGCGAGCGGCGCTCCACTTCGCCGTAGGCCAATGCAAGTCCGCGACTCCGGCTACGCACTGGAACGAACCGTTCTCCCTGGCTCTGGTCTGCGACGCGCTGATCTCCGGCTTGTCCCGTGAGCGCTTGCAGCCGGGCGCGCGCCATTTGATGCGCAATCCAGCCGTCGCGGAGTTAGCGGCCAGCTCCGATTTGACCGCCATCGCGGGAGCTTGGCTGGGCGGGAAAGCAGTTCCTTTCCGCGCGACTATGTTCGAAAAGTCGACTCAACTCAAACCAACTGGCTGATCCCGTGGCATCAGGACACCGCCTTGCCTCTGACCGCCCGCCACAATTCGCTCGGCTGGAGTTCCTGGCCGGAAAAGGAAGGAGTCCGCTACGCCCACGCTCCCGCCTGGGCGCTGGCACGTGTCATCGCGCTGCGGGTTCACCTGGATGCTTCGGAAGCCGAAAATGGTCCGCTGCGTGTTCCGCCCGCGTCCCATGAATCCGGAGTTTTCACCGAACAGCGAGATTCTTCGCCGCGTCTCGACCGGCAATCCCATCGACTGCCTGGCGCAACCTGCCTGGCGCAACCTAGCGGCGTGCTGGCCATGCGTCCGCTGCTCATCCACGCGTCGTCCAAAGCCCGCAACGCCGAGGCCTGGCGCGTTCTGCACATCGAGTACGCCGATTCACTGGAGCTCAGTCCCGGTGTGCGATTGGCGGTAGCCTGGCGAATCGAGCGCCCAAACAACAGTCTCCCACTCTAACTTCGGTACGCCTCCCGCCTGTGCTGCACTCGCAAAATTCGATACGTCTCTTCTTCGGCAACCTCAAACCGCACTCGGTAATCGCCCACTCGCAAACGAAGATCCCCGCTAGCCTGCAGCTTCTTGACTTGGCCCTTGCCGCTGCTTGCGTAGTCTGCGAGGGCGTGCAGAATATGCAACGCCTGCCC
>DATFZA010000832.1:0-2878 GCA_035314765.1 Bryobacteraceae bacterium | reverse complement strand
CATGGATAAGAAGAGGAATTGTCATGAAAAAAGAAATCATCCGTGTTGAGCCGTTGGCGACGTACCTCGAACGCTGGAAAGCACCGACATCGACGGTCGTAAAGCATGGAAACACGCTCTATGTGACGGGTGCGCCGCCCTACGAACCCGAGACCGGAGAAATTTTCGGCGGTGATATCAGGCGTCAGGCGGAGCTAGTGCTCGAACAGCTCAAGGCTTGCGTGGAAGCTGGCGGCTCGTCCCTCGAAAATGTTCTTCAATGCACCGTTTATAGCACCTCGCAGGAATACTTCGCTCCAATCAATGAGGTCTACGTCAAATATTTCCCGACGAACTGGCCGGCACGCATGTTTCTTTGCGTGCAACCCTTTGCCGGGCGCTTCGACGTCGAAATGACCTGCATTGCCGCAATTTAGGGGGCATTCATGTTTTCAGTTATCTTCGAGGTGCTGCCTCGTAAGGAAAATTGGGATGACTATCTCGAAAACGCTAAGATGTTGCGATTCGAACTCGAGCAGGTCGACGGCTTCCCGGCGGTGAGCGACTGACCGGCTGCGCCCGACGGCAGCTCTCGTGAAACGAAATACGGCCGGCTTCGATTTGCCGGCCAATCATCACTCGACGATCAGCCCGGTATCCTCGCAAGGCCCCGTGCGATCCGACCGGAGGAGGTGCGGCCGATGACAAGCGTTCCTATTCAAGGTGAAGCCAAGGCGCCCTCGAAATTCTGGGTACTGTTGACGGCCTCGCTCGTGTCGTCGTTGATCATGCTCGACTCGAACATTGTGGCCGTGTCCCTCCCGGCAATCGGCAGGTCGCTAGGTGCCTCATTCACCGACGTGCAGTGGGTGATCAGCGCGTACGTCTTGACCTATGCTTCGTTGCTGTTGGCCTCGGGCGGCTACGCGGATTTGCGCGGCCGCAAAAAGTCGATGCTTATTGGCCTGGTGATTTTTGCAGTTGCCTCCGCCACCTGTGGCCTCGCGACGGATTCGCTCATGCTGAATCTTTCCCGTGCTGCCCAAGGTGTGGGAGGCGCGTTCCTGGTCACCGCCTCTTTGGCAATTCTGTCGAATGCATTCACTGGCGCTGAGCGCAATCAAGCCTTCGCGTTCTGGGGCGCCAGCCTTGGAATAGCACTCGCGGTTGGGCCTATCATCGGAGGTGCGATCACGAATTTCGTGGGATGGCGCTGGGCGTTCCTTGTGAATGTCCCTGCGTCGGCCGTCCTGATCCTGGCGACCCTGAAGTTCATCGGCGAATCCCGCGATCCCAACGCTAAGCGGCTCGACATCTCCGGTACCGTCACGTTCAGCGCCGGTCTTGCACTACTGATATGGGCGCTCATCGATGGCAACGAGGCGGGTTGGGCAAGTTCGTCGATCGTCATCCGCCTTGCCGCTGCGTTCGTCTTCCTTGCGGCCTTCGTGATCGTTGAGCTTCGCCAGGATCGTCCGATGGTTGAATTCGGACTATTCCGCCGGAGAACGTTCCTGGGCGCTGTTCTGGCGATGATCGGCTACGGCGCGAGCGCGCAGGTGATGATTTTCTTCCTCCCTTTGTATCTTGAGAACGCTTATGGATTTGAGCCACTGCCGGCGGGCATTGCTATGATTCCATTCGCTCTACCGATGGTGCTGGCACCAAGGATCACGCACCAACTGGCGACACGATTCTCCGGCCGGTCTTTGCTTGCCGCGGGACTTGCCATTACTGTCGTTGGCAATGTCGCCTTCTGGTTGGTTGGCCGGTCTCACCTGCCCTATGGGGTATTTCTTGTCGCGATGGTGATCGCCGGTTGTGGTGCTGGCCTCCTGAACGGGCAGACCGTGAAGGTGCTGCAAGGCGCGGTGCCCGAGGATCGAGCCGGGATGGCTTCGGGACTCGCAAGCACGACGCGGTTCATTGGCATCCTAGTCAGTGTTGCGGCGCTGGGTGGCATCCTTTCGGATGTGGCCCGCGACCGATTCGTCGCCGGGGCCTCGAAAGCGGGCTTGGCGGCGGATGCGGCCCGGCAGGCGGCTGCGCGTGTGACGTCCGGTGATCTTGCTGGATTGCTTGCGGCGGCGCCTGCAGCGGCTCGCGATGCCCTTCATTCAATCGCTCTCGCGGCGTACGGGGCAGGCTTTGCATCCGCAGCGGTCGTAGCCGCTTGTATCGCTTTCATCGCGTGCGTGCTCGCCTATGGCCTGATCAGTAGCCGGGAGACGGCCCCAGTTACTCCGCCGCCACACCAGAAAATGCCGTGCAAGATGATCGATTGCCGTGACCCGCTTTGATCCGCTGAGCAGCGGACGAGAACACGCCGATCTAGCTTCCCAAGTTTTGAAAGGACGATGCCAATGACGAGCACAACACGGGGTTAGCCCAACAAAGGTACGCAAAGGCCCACAGGATTTTTGCCAACAGTCTGGGCGTAAAGGATTTTCGGCCAATCCGGAACTCCCATGACGGGACCTGTTTTAGTCGGTCAGTTTTGGGGGCTTGATTCCGACCGAATCCTGAAGCTTGTCCTCCGAGAAATCATACTCTCCCAAGAGATTCAGATGCCCCCAGGCCGCCGCCGACCCGTGGGCCATGGCCTGCAGCAATTCCTTCCGTTTGGCCGGATCATCGATCTCGGCGAGTTTCTGCGACAGATACAGGTAATTCCAGCAGATGATGCAATTCTTGATGAGCCGTTTGCAGGCTTCGGCCATCTCCTGGTCTTCCTTCTCCGCCTGCAGGAATTCACGTGGATTGCCGATCGAGACCGCGCGCGTGAAGGCGTGGACATGCTCAATTGCGCTGAGCACTTTTTCAATGGACATGCGCAACACCGGCTCGTCGATCACTCGCAAAATGAAGATACTTTTGAGGATTTGGCCGAAGGCCTTCA
>DATFZA010000831.1:0-3321 GCA_035314765.1 Bryobacteraceae bacterium | reverse complement strand
CTGTTGGTAGTCGAGCCAGTCCTGATCGTAGGGGCGCAGGTAGGTGTCCAGAATCCATTGCTGAAAACGGAGGTTGCTTTTCGCCAGGTATTCCGGAATCGGGTCTCCCTCGGGCGTGCTAGGGTGTTTGGCGAGGCTCGGAATGCCGGCGAAGATACCGCCACGCCAGCGGTCGACTATCTGCTTCGTCTGGTCCGCGAGAACGTCGCCTGCGAGCCGCAGGTAGCGTTGGTCCTCCTCGGTGAATCCCGCGCTGATTTTCAAATTGTCCAATTCCCGCACCGAGACCGGGGACTTTGCAACCTCTGGCGTTCCGTACGAGTATCCTGGAATCTGTTCGGCGACCTTTCTCATAGGAGTTCCGCCTTCCTAATTTAGACTCTTGTAAGCCGGGCGCCAAGCATCGTACACCCAGCGTGCCTCGCGCTTTGCCGCGCTCCAGACCCGATTTTCGCCGAAGACCATTGTGCCGAGTCCCTCTTCTGAAACTCGTTGCTTCGCGCTGGAGTGTCGAGACCGGTGAGGCCGGAAGTCCCACGTCCAGCAGCAGGCTCGCGGACCTCGATCCCAAGCTCAGCTGCTACGATGCCCGCCAATAGATGGAATAGCGTTTGTCGAACATGCCGTTAAGCGGGGCAAGCGTGATTTTTCCGTTTTGGCCGGGAGCCTGGAAGCTAAGCGGGTTTGCGCCTGGCTCGATCGCTGCGCGCAGAACTGGCATCTCCGCGGACGGACGCAAATGCGGCCCCAGCGGGCCGAAGATCATCTTCTCAGTCAGTCCCTGGGATCCGAGATCGCAAGCCAGCACCAGCGGACCATACAGCGCTGCGCGAACCGAGGCATCATCGGGCATCGCCTCAATGCGCAGGCTCATCGGCAAGTCCATCTCCACCCGGTCGCCGGTCTTCCAGGTTCGGGTGAGGGCGAGATAGCTGCCTGGGCTAGCGGACGCGTCGACTGGTTTGCCGTTGAGTCTTATGGAACCGTCGGATGGGAGCCACTCCGGAATTCGCAGACGCAGCGCCAGCCGGAGGGGCTGATTGACGTTCACCACGAATGCCGTGTTCGGCTCGTCAGGAAAACGGGTTTCCTGGCGAAGGCGGAAGCCCTTCTCCGCCCAGTTCAAGTCTGAAGCGATAAACAGATTGACATAGATTCCATCGGCATCGCGACAATAGATGCTGTCATTGAGCTTCGAGTATTCTTCCACGCCAGAGCCGGTGCAACACCAGAAAGAATTGTCTTGGGTGCCAAAGGTCTTCCACGCGCCCGGCGTATGCGACAGATAGTATTGCGTGGCGCCAGTTTGCGGCCGGATAGTCCCCAGGCGGTGATTGAACAGCACGCGCTCATAGTAATCGAAGTAGCGCGGATCGCCCGTCCAGCTATACAAGTGCCGCGTGAGTTTCAGCATGTTGTAAGCGCAACAGCACTCGGCTGTAGAGGAACTGCGCTTCAGCTCGGCGAAAAGCTGACGGGGCGGCGCGAGCCAGCCCTCGTTGTTACTGGTGCCTCCAGTGACGTAAGTGCGGGCGCTGACCACCTCATACCAGAAGAAATCCGCCACATCGTGGAAGCGCGTGTCGCCCGAAATCTCGTACCTTTGCGCGGCGCCGATCACTTGGGGAATGTGCGTATTGACGTGCAAGCCGCGAAGTTCGTCGCGGCGTGAAACCAGCGGATTGAAGAAGCGGTACTTGGTGAAGCGGTCTCCCGCCTTGGCCCAACGCTCGTCGCCGCTGACGGCGGCGAGCTTATAGAGCACGTCATTCATTCCGCCGTATTCCGTTTCGAGGATGTCCTGCATGTGCGGAAGAGGCTTGGAAGCGGTCCACTGGTCGGCCCAGCTCGCCATTTTTTCCAGAACCTCCAGCGCTTGCTGGTTGCCGGCGAACCGGTACATGTCCAGCATGCCGGCCATGATTTTGTGAACGGTGTAAAACGGCGCCCACACTTTTTGGCGCGCGTCGAGGCGGTCGAACCATTCGGTGGGAAACGCGCTCAGATATCCGCTTGCGCCGAGCCGCTGCTGGCATTTGGCCAATTCGGCGACGATGGAGTCGCCTTTCGATTTGATGCCGGCGTCGCCGGTCGACGCGTAGTTGAGAGCGCAGGCGGACAGATAGTGACCGGTGAAGTGGCCGCGCAGTTCGGCTTCCCGGCCGGGGCCGTATTGCTCCCAGCCGCCTAATGGCGCTGCCGAGGAAGGCAGTCCCGCATTGAGCCGGAAATTGTGAACCAAGCGGTCGGCAGGCAGGCGATCGAGATAGCCGCGATTCCATTCGGCAACTTCTTGAAATGGCCCGGCGAGGAGGCGCACCTGCGTCATCGGAAACGGCTCGACGCGTGGATTCACTTTGTTGAGCGTGAATGCTAGCGGCCCCTGGAAAGGTGGGGTGGCGGGAACGGTTCCGTCGCGCTCCTCGTTGGTGGCGGGCGCTTCCTCCTGTCCTAAGAGCGCCGGCGCGGCAGCCAGTGCAGCCGCGAAGCCACGGCGGGTTGGACCATTCTTGCTCTCATTCATGGCGTTGCTCAGCATATTCTCATAGTTCCCGAAGTCGAACGGTGTATGGTGATGATATCGTAATGCGTCCGCGAATTGGCGCCAGCCACGCACCTCTTACAATTCCCCTGGGAACCAAGGTTCTTACGCGCGATGGCGGACTTGTCGGCATCGTTGTGCACCTGCCGTCAAGTCCCGAGCACGCCTATCGGGTCCGTTTCCCCGATGGCGCGGAAGACACGTTTCGACGAAATGAGCTGACCATTTTCAAGCACACGGAAGCGGAGGTTCCGGGCGGGCTCGACGTGGATCTGTACCCGTTTGTGATTTACAGGTGCGTGGTAGGCTCCACAGCTTATGGTCTCAATCACGAGGGTTCGGATGTCGATCGGCGCGGTTTCTATCTTCCGCCGGCAAACTTGCATTGGTCTTTGGCTGGCGTACCCGAGCAATTGGAGAACGATAACCAGGAGACCTACTGGGAAATCGAGAAATTCATCCGGCTGGCGCTGAAAGCCAATCCTAACATCCTGGAATGCCTGTATTCGCCGCTGGTCGAAACCTGCACGGCGCTGGCGCGCGAATTGGTGGATATGCGGCACATCTTTCTTTCGCGATATGTTCATCGCACATATAACGCTTATGTCTTGTCGCAGTTCAAGAAGATCGAGCAGGATTTGCGCAACCAGCAGCAGGTTCGCTGGAAGCACGTCATGCATCTCATCCGGCTGCTTCTCTCCGGCATCGCCGTGTTGAAACGTGGCTTCGTGCCGTTGCGCGTCGACGAATTTCGTGACCGGCTGCTTTCTATTCGCCGT
>DATFZA010000830.1:0-10108 GCA_035314765.1 Bryobacteraceae bacterium | reverse complement strand
CCGGTATGATCTGCACCACATCCGATCCGTCGCCCGGGTTCGACCACAGCACTGTGCCCAGCGCCAAAGGCCCCGCCATGACGGTTACATCGGCAGAAGCCGACCCGGCCATCACTGTCACGTGTCCGATCGCTAGCGCCGTTAACACCGGCGGGTCGTCGGTCGAAAGGCTCACCACCGTCGAGTCGCTCGTCGTCCAGGTCAACCCCGTTACCGGTTGTCCCGCCGCGTTCGACGCCTGAATCGAATGGCTATCGCCGACCGCCATATTGATCAAACTGGGCGATAGCGCCGTTACGCTTCCTCCGCCGCCCGAGACCGGCACCGTAAAGCCAAACGCGCTGCTCCACACGCCGTTCTGTTGAACTCGCGCGATGCCGGTGACCGCGCCTGGAGCGACGGTCGCCAGCACCTGGGTGTCGCTCCAACTGACAACTTGGCCCGCCGTGCTGCCTAGCCAAATGACGCCGCTGGCTTGAGTAGCACCGAACCCCACTCCGGTAAACGTGACCGCGGTCCCGACGCTTCCCGAGCCTGGACTGATGCTGGTTAGCTGAATCGCATTCACCGTAAACGGAATCGCATTGCTGATCACGCCGCCCTGCAGAACCTGCGCATTCGCGGAAGCCGATCCGCTGGCGACCAGCGCCACCACCTGCGTATCGCTCCAGCTTTGAACCACGCCATTCAGCGTCCCGAGCCACACCTGGCCGGTGCCCTGCGCCGCGCCAAAGCCCGAACCCGCAATGGCCACCGATGTTCCAGCCACGCCACTCGCCGGTGAAACGCTTGTGATCGTCGCCGTGTTCACGGTAAAGGGCACGGAATTGGAAAAGAGGCCGCTCTGTTGCACCCTCGCTGTTCCGGACGTCGCATTCGACGCGACCGTTGCCACAACCTGAGTGTCGCTCCAACTCACCACCGTGCCTGGTGTGCTGCCCAGCCAAACAACGCCGGAACCCTGCATCGCCCCGAAGCCGGATCCGGAAAGCGTGACTGAGGTCCCCGCGATTCCGGCCACCGGCGTGACGCTGGAAACCACGGGCGGCGCAGTCACCGTAAACGGCACGCCAGCGCTCGCCACGCCGTTCACCGTCACGACCACATTGCCGGTGATCGCTCCGCTAGGAACCACCACCGCGACGCTCGTATTGTTCCAACCCGAGGCAGTCCCGGCGCTGGCGGCGTAGTGCACGAAGCATTGGTCTCGGTCTCAACCATCTCGCGTACCCATTCGGCGAAGTCACGCTGTACGCCGGATACGCTTGTCCCGTCAGCCCGTCCAGCTTGAGAATCGAACTGCTCTGTGTCCCATCGGCATTCAGCGTGTAGCTCAACACTCCCAGACCTCCTTGGAAATCCGCAGAGAATTGGTTGTAGGTGCCGCTCACCGCCGCCACCCACGCCGTGGTCCCGTCGCTGGTGACCGCCGCCACGGTACTCCCGGGGAACTTGCCGCACGGCGGCGGGAGACAGGCACACGCCTTGTGGCGTGTCACAATTTTGTGCGTGTCGTCAAGCGACCCGACGCGGTCCCGGCGACGATGCCGTTAAAGCTCACCGTGCTGCTGCCCCGCGCCGCTCCGAAACCGCTGCCGCCGATCGTGACCGCCGTCCCCACCGGCCGGACACCGGGACAACCGCAGGGATTCACTTCAGTTTCGGGCAGGGGCTCTTGGAGTGACCTTGAGCCGACGAAGGGCTCCGAGCGATCTATCGGCATTCCGCTTGACCACGCTGCTTCCCGACTCATCACGCAGCTTTGTCAGGTAACGGATGGCCACATCAACTGTGATCCATGGCTCATCTTCAAAACCATCGATCCTCCATGCAGGCGCGCCCTTGACCTCTTTTAGCTGGTTCGTACCTGGCCCAGCGAACTCCCAGTGGGTCTCTGATCGAACGAGAACGTATCCTCGCCCCATCTGAGTAGGTCCGGTCATAACCTCGCGGTACAAGGAGGGACCGACAAGCCGAGGCAGCACAACAAACGTGAAACGCCCCGAAGAGCCGATTTGCCCCAACGCGGAACACATCACGGTGGCTTCCACCTTGCGGTCGCCTTGCGGCGCCAGCGGATCCGCGATCCTCTGGTCGATGATGACCTCCACTGTCGCCGGCGTCCGCCACGGTTACAGCATCGCAGCCACTATCCCCCGGGCGCATCCAAGTGGAGTCCCATCGAACATCGTCTGTTCAGCCAGATCAGCAAGAACTACAGCGCTTATCTCATCCCGGAGACCTACCCTACCGGAACCAAGATCTCGGACGCGGAAATGCGTCAACTCAACCTCGTTCCCCACGAAAAGATCGGTCGCTGGAACTACACTATAACTCAGAATGTGAACTAGTTCATGGGCGCGGCCTTAGCCGGCCTGGAGGTCTTCGCGGCGCGGATGGGGACACAGCGGGCTCGAGTCCGATCTCCTTCGCACAGAACTATCGCAGCTGCGTCCCCTGGCGATTGGCCCGACGCACGCTTTCGAGAGCGCAGCCGATTGCCCAGCCTCTACGCCCGTTCCTGGTACGTCCCGCCAGCCGTGTTCACGCGAATCTTCTCCCCTTCGTTGATGAACGGCGGAACTTGCACCACCAGACCTGTTTCCATTTTGGCCGCTTTGGTGACATTGGAGACCGTCGCGCCCTTCAGACCCGGCTCCGTCTCCATCACCGTCATATCCACGGTGGGCGGAAGCTCCACGCTCATCGCTTTGCCTTCGTAGAACTCCACATTCACCTTCAACTGCGGTATCAAATACTCAACCGCGTCTCCGAGAATCTCCTTCGTCAGATGCATCTGCTCGAAGTTCTCGGTATTCATGAAGTAGAAGTATTCACCGTCGTCGTACAAGTACTCCATCTCCACTTCTTCGAGCAGCGCGCGCTCGACCTTATCTTCGGAAGAGAACCGGTGTTCGGTCATCGACCCGCTGCGCAGGCTGCGCATCTTCACCTGCACGAAGCCGCGCAGGTTGCCCGGCGTCCGGTGCACCATGCTGAATATCGAATACAGCTCCTTCTCGAATTTGATGACCATGCCAGGCCGCAGTTGTGTTGCTGAAAGCATATTGGAACCTTCAGTGTAACTTACGCTCGGCCGAGCGCCTCCACGTGAGCGCGTACAGCGGCGGCCAGCCCCGGCAAATTGTAACCGCCTTCCAAGGCGGAAACCACTCGTCCGCCGGCGTATTTATCGGCGATCTCCAGCAGCACTCGCGTCAAATCGGCGAAGTCGCCGTCCGTCAGCAGGAAGTCGCCCAGCGGATCGTCCTGCCGCGAATCGAAACCCGCGGAAATCATTACCAGTTCCGGCTTCACTTTTTCCAGCGCTGGAAGCAATTTCTCTTCAAACGCGCCCAGAATCTCTTGGCGGCCGCTACCGGCCGGGAACGGACAATTCAGCGTCCAGCCCTCGCCTTTGCCATACCCGGTTTCTTCCGCCGCGCCCGTCCCCGGATACCACGGATACTGGTGGGTGCTGAAGAAGAACACGCTGCCATCGTCGTAGAAAATATCCTGCGTGCCATTCCCGTGGTGGACGTCCCAATCGGCGATCAACACCGGCCCGATACCATGCTTCTTTTGTGCGTAGCGGGCGCCCACAGCGATGTTGTTGAACAGGCAGAAACCCATCCCGCGATCGGGCGTGGCGTGATGCCCGGGCGGGCGGTTCAGACAAAAAGCGTTAGTCGCCTCTCCGCTCACCACGCAGTCCACGGCGTTCATCACCGCCCCCGCCGCTACGCATGCCGCATCGAAAGATCGCGCCGAAATCACGGTGTCCCCCGTGCTGAGTTCGCCATGCCCGTCGTGCACTTCTCGTTCCGCGGTCCGGACGTACCGGCGGCTATGACATAGCGCCAGTTCGTCCTCATTCGCAAAACGCGCTGGCAGCCGAAGCAGATTCAAGCCCTCCAGCGCGCCCAGTGCCGCGTCAAAACGCTCCGGACGCTCCGGGTGGCCCCGGCCAGTATGGTGTTGTTTGCAGATCGGATCGGCGATGAGAGCCGTCATGGCTGGCTACAGTTTACCTTGGCCCGCCCGCGAAACCGGCGACAGACGCAGGCTACCAATTGCGCATGAAACAACCAATTCAGCCGCTCCCCGACCATCGCGGCTCGGAAAGCGTGGCCGAGCCGCGACCGTTAGGGAGCGGACGCGAGGCAACGGCAGAGTTATTTCATGACGGATCCTTAGGAGCCAGACTAGCCCCGAACGTAAGTAAGGGGATTGGCGCTCTCAAAGCCCGCTGACGGCAAGCCAACCTGGATTCTGGATCGAATGCTCCGCGATTTCCGTGACGATGGCTTCGAGACCTATGGCCGGGCGCCAGTTGAAATCGCGCGTCGCGCCGCTCGAATCCATCACCACCCAAGGCACGTCGTACTGGCGCGGCGCCGGGTCGGGTTGCGGCTGGTGGGCGCCAAAGCGTCGATCGCACCAGGCGTTGAGTTGTTGCAGCGACCAGGCATTCTGGGGTCCACCCCCAACCACATATAAACCGCCCTTCAATGCCGAGGCGATCTGCTTTTCAATCAGCACGGCGAGATCGCTTGGATGCAGCGCATCGCGCACTTGCTGTCCCGTCCCCGCAAATCCGATATAGCGCAGCGGCCGCCGGTTTCGATGCGCGTTCACCCAATAAGCGAAGATCCCCTGATCTGGCGTACCGAATTGTCCAGCGCCGGCAAGGACGCCGCAGCGATTGATCCAAACCGGAAAGCCGAAAGCTTCGCCATACTCCGCGGCCACGATTTCGGCGGCCAGCTTGGTGCTCCCGTAGAGCGAAATTGGCGGCGAGGTGGAAAAGCCGGCGCCAATGCCTTGCGAACTCACCCCGGGCGGTAAGGGTTGCGAATCGTCCAGCACAAAAGCGCCGTCTCTGGCGATTAGCGGCAAGGATGCCAGCGCCGGTATTGAATACACGCGGCTGCTGCTCAGCAGGATCAGACCCGCCTTATGCGCTTTGCAAAATTCCAACACATTCAGCAGGCTGGCAAGATTGTGCTCAAACAGTTGGCGGCTGGAAAACGCGCCTTTCACGCCGGCTAGCACGCTGGGGTTGGCAGCAGCGTCAATGACCCAATCGGCGGAACCCAGGGCCTCCCAGTCGCTGGCGGCGCGAATATCGCCGTGTAGAAAGGCGATTCCCCGCGCCATCAACCGGGCGCGATTGGTCTCCGAGCCCGGCCGCATCAGATTGTCGATGCCCGATATGCTGAAGCCTCGCTCTTTGAGCGCCAGCGCGAGAGAACTACCGACGAAGCCGGCGATGCCCGTGACCAGGATTCTTGCGCTCATTGGAGATGGCCCTGCCCAATAGCGCGGGTCGTCGCGCGCATCGTAGCGCGCATCGTAGCCCGCAGTTCCTCATACTGGTCCGTGGCGATCAGGTCGACGCCATTGCGCAGAGCCGCCTGCCAGCGCCGGCGCGCTCGCTCCAATGAACCGAAATTGTAGCCCTGGCCCCAGCCTTGGTCTTGATCGGCAGGGAAACCATCGAGCGTATAGAAACGAATCCAATAACCGAGCCGATGGGCGTAACCGGCCAGCGATTGCAACCGCGCCTCTGTCTGCGGCGTCCACTCGCCCGCGCCCGGCGCGCCTCCCCGCTCCACCACGTACCACGAATTGTTCCACCACCGCCGGTAGTTGGTCGGCTTGCTGGACACCAGCCGCTCCGGAGCGGCATTGACCAGCGCGGTCTTGCGCTGTTCTTTGTCCAGCCCTTCGAGAAACGACTGATCTACTTTCGCCGAACCAAACAGCCGCAATTTCGCGCCCACGGGCACTTCTCGATAGAAAATCTGTTCCTGCGTGTCGTTATCCTCGGTGAGGGCCAAAATCGGTTTTATTTCGAGCGGCGAAATCTCGTCGTCGCGGTCGGTCTTGCGCCCCGTAGTGAGCCAGTCCTCATGCTGGCCCAACACCTTCCAGACTGCGCGCAAGTTCTCTGGCGAATTGTCCTTGAAGTCGAAATGAAGAACGATCAACGGCCATCCGCTCTGGTCTTTCTCATGCAAAGCCTTTTCGACTATCGGCCGGACGCGTTCAAAAAAATATTCTTCGAGGCTGGGTTCGCCGCCTCGCAGCTTGTTGTCATGAGCGACTACCGAGCGGCCGCCTACCCAGGCCATGTCCTGCTCGATTCCCACTGGAAATCCGGTAGACAGAGCGCGGTCGATCCGATCTGCCCAATGCCCTTCATATGGGTAACAATTGTGGGCATCGAGCAACGGTACGCGGCCAGGAAGAATCGGCGATTGCGCGGCGAGCGACAGAACTCCTGCAAAATAGAGAACGGTGGCGATGGCGGTATGCACATCTTAGAATTTACCTGTATCGTGGGCGCAATTTCGCTTGTCGCGGGATTGTTGGGCGCCATGACCGGCTTGGGCGGGGGAGTGATTGTAGTGCCGGTGCTGGCCATCGGGCTCGGCGTGGACCTGCGCTACGCCATCGGCGCATCTTTGGTTTCAGTGATCGCGACGTCTTCCGGCGCCGCGGCCGCGTTCGTTCGGGAAGGCTATTCCAATCTGAGGGTGGGCATGTTCCTCGAGATCGCGACCAGCCTGGGCGCGATATTCGGCGCGTTTCTGGCGACGCGGGTGCCCACGGCCGGCATCGCGATCGTCTTCGGAGTGGTGCTGCTTTATTCCGCGTACGCCTCGCTGCGTCAGAAGCCATCCGATACAATCGATGCCGGAAAACCGGACCGGTTGGCCGGCTGGTTGAAGCTGGATTCCGACTATCCCACGGGACACGGGAAACAAAGTTATCACGTGCAACGCGTGCCTTTGGGATTCGTGCTGATGGCGATCGCGGGCGCGCTTTCCGGCCTGCTCGGCATTGGATCCGGGGCACTGAAGGTGCTCGCCATGGACCAGGGCATGCGGCTGCCTTTCAAAGTTTCCAGCACGACCAGCAATTTCATGATTGGTGTGACGGCGGCGGCAAGCGCGGGAATCTATCTCAGCCGCGGCTATATCGATCCGGGACTCGCGATGCCGGTAATGCTGGGTGTTCTGGCGGGTTCCCTGGTGGGCGCGCGCGTGCTCATGCAAACCGGAATTCGCGTGCTGCGCCTGGTCTTTGGCGCGGTCATCGTGTTAATGGCGGTGGAAATGATCTACAACGGCATAACGGGCAAACTCTAATGGAAGATCAAAGGCTCGAAATAATTGTTTCTAACCTGCTGCGCGCGGGAGTTGGCGCATCTGCGCTGCTAGTGATCGCGGGCGCGGCGGTCTATCTCAGCCAGCACGGCGCAGCGGTTGCGGACTATCGCACCTTTCACGGAGAACCCGCGGCATACCGCTCGCTCGCGGGATTGCTTTCGCTGCAGACGCTTCGCCAGGGCCGGGGCCTGATCCAGCTTGGGCTGGTTTTACTCATCTTTACGCCTATAGCCCGCGTGGCTCTGACGCTCATCCTTTTCGTCGTGGCGCGCGATCGGATCTATGTGGTGGTCACTACGATTGTGCTGGCCACGTTGCTGTATAGTTTCTTCAGCGCTTGAGGAACTGGTAGTCGTGCATGACTAGAAACGCTTTTCTGAAACAGACGATTCTTACGGGGCTGGCCCTCGGCCCTCACGCACGCGCGCAAGCCAAGGCCCGTCGCGTCATCATTGACACCGACCCCGGCACCGATGACGCGCTGGCGCTCTTTCTGGCCCTGCGCTCGCCGGAATTAATAGTAGAAGCCATGACTCCCGT
Organism: Bryobacteraceae bacterium; assembly: GCA_035314765.1. Taxonomy (GTDB): domain Bacteria; phylum Acidobacteriota; class Terriglobia; order Bryobacterales; family Bryobacteraceae; genus DATFZA01. The sequence goes on along the minus strand of DATFZA010000830.1, from coordinate 2,390 downwards.
GGCCGGCAATGTCCCCCTCGATCTGACGTTGCCCAACGCTCTCCGCTTACTCGAGATCGCGGGGCGCACGGATATTCCGGTGGCTGCGGGCGCGAGCCATCCCCTGAAACGCAAGCTGATCACGGCTGCCTACGCGCACGGTGAGAACGGACTCGGCGGCGTCGAGTTCCCCGCCCCCAAAATCAAGCCGGTTGACGGAACAGCAGCGCAACTGATTCGCCGCATGGTGCGCCAATCGCCGGGAGAGATTCACCTGATTGCGATCGGGCCGCTGACCAATCTGGCCCTCGCTTTCGAACAGGATCCGGGACTGCCGAAGCTGATCCCGTCGCTGACCATAATGGGCGGTTCACTTTCGGGTGGAAACATCACGCCAGCGGCGGAATTCAATATTTACGTCGACCCGGAAGCGGCCCAGGCCGTTTTTCACGCCGGGATTCCGCTGACCATGGTGGGTCTGGACGTCACGCGGAAAGCGCTTCTCACAGAGCGGCATATTGAGGAGTTGGAAGCGGCGCCGAACCCCGTCAGCCAGGCGGCGGGACGAATCACGCGCGCGATTCACCATCGCATGCGGAACGCGAGTGGACAGGCCATGCACGATTCGCTGGCGTTGGCGGCGTTTCTCGATCCGTCGCTGGTTACCTTGCGGGACATGCACGTGGAAGTGGAGACGCGGGGGGAGTTCACGGCTGGCGAGACGTTAGGCTACCAGGGCGCGCGAATTCGCCGCTCTGCGCCGATGGTGGACGCGCCGTCCCCGGCCGGGGAGACGGAATTTCACACTAACGCAAAAGTAGCGGTGGATGTGGATGCGGACCGTTTCCTGAAGCTGCTCGTGGGCAGGCTGACGACATGAGGACCATGCGGTTCTTGTCCGTTACCTTGCTCTTGGCGGCCGCTTGTCTGGCGCAGGAGAAGCGCTACGTGGTGATCGATCAGGATGCGGCCGGGCCAGCCGGTACCGACATGATGTCGATCCTGGTTCTGCTCCAGTCGCCGCAAGTAGAAACGCTCGGGATCACCGTGGTTACCGGCGACGCATGGCGCGATGAAGAAGTGTTGCACACTTTGCGGCTGCTGGAAATCGTCGGCCGCACCGACATTCCCGTGGTGCCCGGGGCCGCGTTTCCATTAATTCGCACTCAGGCCTGGACCGCGCTCTGGCAAAAGCAGTTCGGCAAGATTGATTACTTGGGCGCCTGGAATCCTGGGCCGGAAAGCCATGGTCCTTACGAGGCGCCTCCGTTAAAGGAAGGCGCGCCGAAGATCCGAGCGGCTAAGGAAGACGCGGCCCATTTTCTGATCCGCACGGTGCGCGCTCATCCGCACCAAGTGACCATCTACGCGGCCGGGCCAATGACGAATATCGCCTTAGCCTTGAGTCTGGACCCGCAATTGGCGGAATTGAGCGCGGGTCTCGTGTTCATGGGCGGTAGCCTGAATCCGGTCACGCACGATCCTGAGTTCGCCGACAACCCGCGGCATGAGTTCAACCTGTGGTTTGACCCGGAAGCGAGCCACATCATGCTGAGAGCGCACTGGCCATCGATCGTCTCGACTACGGTGGACGTTTCCGTGAAGACACAGCTTACCCAGTCGATGCTAGACCAGATCGCGCGGTCGCCCAATCACGCCGCGCAATATCTCGCCAAGTACGCGCAACCGGGCAATAGCTATATGTGGGATGAACTAGCCGCGGCGGCCTGGATCGATCCCAGCCTGATCACGGCCGAGCGAAAAGTGTATATGGACGTGAACCTCGACCGCGGCGCCGGCTACGGCGATACTCTCATTTGGTCGGAGCAGATGAAGCCGTCGCTCGATGTCCAACTAGTCCATGCCCAGGTGGATGTAAACATGCAAAAGTTCGCGGAAATGTTTGTGAAGCTGATGAGTGCGCCGACACCGAAGAGCGGCAAGTGAACTGCCCGCTCGTCCGATTCCGAACCGCGGCCGTCCGGGAGCGGGCCGCTCATCCGATTCCGAACCGCGGCCGTCAGGGAGCGGGCCGCTCATCCGATTCCGAGCCGCAGCCGTCCGGGAGCGGGTGCAGGCGCTTACGACGATATGAGTAGAGCATACATGTCAAAGATCGTGGTGGTCGGCAGTTTGAACATGGACGTGGTGGCGATCGCGCCCCGCATCCCGGTGGTGGGAGAGACCATCATCGGAAACAAATACTTCACCGAGCCCGGCGGCAAGGGCGCGAACCAGGCTTACGCAGCGGCGAAACTCGGTGGCCAAGTTGCCATGCTCGGCCGCATCGGCGACGACGATTTTGGCCGGCGCATGCGCGATAACGTGGCCAGTGCCGGCTGCGATGTCAGTGGGCTGAAAAGCGTGCCCGGCGTGAGCGGCGTGGCCCTGATCTTTGTGTCCGCAAGCGG
>DATFZA010000829.1:0-5222 GCA_035314765.1 Bryobacteraceae bacterium | reverse complement strand
CAACGAAACGCTGAAGCAGGCGGGCGTGCGCACCTATCCGTATCACGTCTACGTCCCATCTTTCGGTGAATGGGGCTTCGTCCTAGCGAGTCTGGAGCCCTACGAATACCCGCAACAAATCCCCGCCGGCCTGCGTTTTCTCAATCCAACAAACCTAGCGGAAATGTTTCATTTCCCCAACGACATGCTCCCTGTTCCGGTAGAAGCAAACCGCCTGAACGACCAAGTGCTAGTCCGCTACTACGAAAAAGAATGGAAAGAGATCGCAAGATGACCCCCCGTCTTGCCCTTGAAGTGTGGCTTGTGCTTGAAGTGTGGCCGACCCCCTGGTCGGCGGGCGCCCCCCCGGTCGCCCCTCCTCCGCTAACCCGTTTTCTCGCTGCCGCGACCGGCCGGCTAGATCGTAAACGCCCCCTTCAAGACTCCCAAGCGTGCCACAGGCTTCTTGCCCCTCGCCTCCAAGGAGATCGCCCCGTGACCTGTCGCCACTTCCTCATCGCCGCGCCCGCCCTAGTCGGCCTCACTAGCAAGACCGACCCCAAGATCGCCGGCTCGTCCACAAAGGTCCTATTCAACGGGGAGGTCGCCCCGTGAACCGGCGACACTTCCTGATCGCCGCCCCCGCCCTCGTCGGCCTCACTAGCAAAACCGATCCCAAGATCGCCGGCTCTTTCGTTAACGACGCCTTCCCGATGGGCCATCGCCTGCGCGATCGAGCCCCATTCAAGACGCCGCAGCAGGAAATCCATATTCCGACCGTCATCGTCGGCGCCGGAATCGCCGGCCTCAGCGCCGCCTGGCGCCTCAACAAGAAAGGCTTCCACGATTTCGTCATCCTGGAAATGGAGCAACAGCCCGGCGGCAATTCCCGCTGGGGAGAGAACGAAGTCTCGCGCTTTCCCTGGGCCGCCCACTACCTTCCTGTACCCGCCAAAGGCGAATCGCTCGCTCGCGAGCTGATGGAAGAATTAGGCGTGTTCCGCGATGGCCGCTGGGACGACCGGGTTCTGTGCTTCGATCCACAGGAGCGCCTCTTCCTGCACGGCCGCTGGCAGGAAGGCATTGAGCCGGAACTCGGAAGCACTCCTCGCGACCGCGACCAGTACCTGCTTTTCAACCGAATCATTGCCGAACAGCGCGCTACCGGCGAGTTCACCATTCCCATGGCCCGCGGCGCCAAGCCGTCGGCACTCGATCGCGCGTCCATGGCCGATTGGCTAAAAGAGCACGGATTCGACTCGCCATACCTTCGCTGGTATATCGACTACGCCTGCCGCGACGACTACGGCGCACTCGCCGAAGACACATCCGCCTGGGCGGGCATCCATTATTTCGCTTCCCGCGAGCCCGAGGACAAAGGTCCGTTAACCTGGCCGGAAGGCAACGGCTGGATCCTGCAAAAGCTGGTGGCCAAGCTGAATCGCTACCTGCGTCCGGCCACGCCCGCCTACCGCATCATGCCAGAGCGCAATCGCGTGCGCGTCCTAACCGAATCCGCCGCCTACGTTTGCGACCAGGTGATCTTTGCCGCGCCCACGTTCCTGGCGCACTACATTGTCGAAGGCGCACCGAAAGCGGAGGGCTTTGTCTATTCGCCCTGGCTCACCGCGAACCTGACTATCGAGCGTCAGCCCGAGCAGAAAGGCGCCGAGCCGGCCTGGGACAACGTGATTTTCGATTCGCCCACGCTCGGCTACGTCAACGCCCGGCACATGAGCGTCTCCAGCCAAACCGAACGCACCGTCTGGACTTTCTATTGGTCGCTGGCCGAATACCCGCCCGCCGAAGGCCGCCGCCTGCTGCTCGAGAAAGACTGGGGTTATTGGAAAGAAGCCATTTTGCAGGACTTGGAACGTGCTCACCCCAACATCCGCCATTGCGTCAGCCGCATCGACATCATGCGCCTGGGCCACGCCATGGTGCGCCCGGCGCCAGGCTTCCTTTTCTCGGAAGCCCGCCTCCGCTGGACCAAACCACTGGGCAGAATCCATTTCGCCAACTCCGACTTAAGTGGCTTTTCGATTTTCGAGGAGGCGCAGTACCGTGGTGTCCAGGCGACCAATAATTCGTGACACGCCAAGCCCGCGGCGCGCGTCAAACCGATGCCGTGTTTGAGGTCCTGGCTCTTTCGCTTTCGGTCTCTGCGCTGCTGCTCGTCCTGGTAGGCAGGAGCGTATGGCAAGCCCACTGCGATCGCCGTCGCGCGCGCTGGCTGAAGGCGCATCTGGCGAGTTTGGATACGGTCAACAGCGCGATCTCCGAGTTTGGACCGCCCTGGGAGGTCATCAACGGAACCGGCCAGTCGTTGTACCTGTGGAAGTCGCCTCCGGCCGAGGCCTTTCCGCAAGGCACCGGGTTGCTGATCGTGAATCTGGTGACCGATCAGGCCGGTCACGTCAAGCGCGCGTCATGGGAAACTCGCGGTGCGTAGCGGAAGCCCAGAAAATACGGCCGACTCGCAGAGATTCCCGTTCGCGCCAGGCGGCCCAGCGGTAGTTTCGGCCAACGGCTGCATTCGTCCAATTATGCTGGTAGACTAACTCGCTATGTTGAATCGCCGTAGTTTTCTTGCCGGCGCGGCCGCCGGGGCGCTGTCCGCTCAGCCTGCTGAAACGCCCTTGCTGCGTCCGCGCGTGTTGAAGACCGGCAACACGGTGGGCGTAATTGCGCCGTCGACGCCCGTGTTCGATCCGGATCTGCTCGCGGCGGCGGAACGGACCATCCGCCATTTCTCGCTGAAGCCGAAATGGGGCAAATACATCCGGCAGCGTTCGGACTATCCGGCAAGCGTGCGTGAGCGCGTGGAAGATTTGCATTCTATGTTTCGCGATCCGGCGGTCGACGCCGTGTTCGCCATCCGCGGCGGTTACGGTTCCGAGCAACTGCTCGATTCGATCGACTACGATCTGATTCGCGCGAATCCCAAGGTCTTTCTGGGGTTCAGCGACATCACGGCGTTGCATCTGGCCATGCAGAAGAAGTCCGGTTTGGTGACGTTCCATGGACCAGTGGTTCTTTCCGGGTTCACCGGTTTCACGCAGAGCTATTTCCACAAGGCGCTGTTTGAAACAAAACCTATAGGTCTTGTCGGTAATCCGGTGGAAGACAACGACTTGCGTCCGCGGCATACTTTGCGGACGGTGCGGCCAGGAACGGCGCGTGGGCGTCTTATCGGCGGAAATTTGACGCTGATCTCGACGACGCTCGGGACACCGTATGAGATCGACACGCGTGGCCGCATCCTGTTTATTGAAGACGTGGGCGAAGAACCGTATCGGATCGATCGGATGCTGACGCAGCTTCGGCTGGCCGGCAAGCTGGATGGGGCGGCGGGAGTCATCTGGGGCGAATGCGACGACTGCCGGCCCAACGACTACAAAGCGTCAACCGCCTCCATCTTCACCATGGGAGAAATCGTGGACAACATCCTCGGTGGTTTGAGAATACCCGTGCTCGGAGGATTGACCATCGGACACACCAGCGATCAGGTGACGCTGCCGGAAGGCGTGATGGCCACGCTCGATGCCACCAAACAGGAATTGGTCATTGAGGAGGCCGGCGTGGTCGCGTGAGAGCGGCGCCAACCACCGCCATCGGCGCCATGAGGAACAGCGCCGCAAGTTGCGACCGCGCCGGCGCCCGGCCGCGCGATCAGCGATACCAGCGCACCGATGGCGATAAGGCGACCACCGCTCCGTGCAGAAGCTGGCGCCGGCTTGCCGTAAGCCCAGCCATGTAGCCCCCAAGCGTGGCAAATGCCATCCCGTACACAACGCTGGCAATGCCGTAAGACAGCGTGACGTTTTGATGTGGGTCGTGATTGCTGAGCTTGAATAGGAGTGCGGCCGAGATGACGACCCATACTATCCCGCTTTGAGCGCTGCCAGCGCGACCGCGGCCGCGATCTTATGGTCCATGGTCCAGGGCGGTCCGAACTCTTTCCGCATCGCTTCAATCCGTGCCCGCAACTCGGGCCCAGCGCCGGCCCACAGGCCCTTTTCGCGCACCGCAGCTACCGCGAACCCTTGTTGCTCTGCTGCCCCGATCACCGCCTTCTGAAACAAGGCGCCCTCGCCAGCGTGAATCAACGCATGAGAGCGGAGGATCGCCGAGAGATCGACCGGTAACTTGGTCGATCCGACGGCCACTCCGCAGGCGGTCACGACAAGATTTGCCGCCTGCAGATGTTCGATCGTGTCCTTCATCGCCGACTGCGCATGCGCCGAAGCGATCTCTTCAACGCTTCGAATCAGGCGCACGGCATCGGCGAGCGGCATCTCCGCGGCGGAGTGATAGACAAACCGCGGCACGCTGCCATCGAGCAGTTCCACTCTCCGGCGCAGGTACACCTTGTAATCGGGGCTGACGGCTACCATCGCCGCCCAGCCAGTGTGCAGCCGAAAGCCTAATGCGGTCAAGGCCAGCGCGTCTCCTCAATACGCGGAGGCCGTTGACCGTAGTCGCTAAAACGAATCCAAGTTGGACGGACCACAAAATACACGATGCCCGGCCAGCTCTGCCGTTCCGGCCCGTCGGGAAATGCCGCAAAATAAATCTGCTTGTAAGCGACCAGATTGGCGCCGCTCAGTTCCTGCGCGATGCCCTCATATTGCACCGTGGTTTCGCCTTGACAACCGATCACAAATGAGCAAGCCGTTTGCGCTACCAGATTTCCGTATTTCCGGGACATCTTGACTGTGTCAAAGACAATTTCCAAATCCGGAGTGACGGCGATACCCACCAGAGCCGACTGTGGCTGGCCTCCGGCAGAGACGGAAGAGAGCACGCCCAGTCTTTGGCTGGCCAAGAACGAGTAGAGTTCCGCTTTTGTCACACAGACATGATACGAGAGATGATACGAGAGATTCCTTCGCGAAGAATGGACTCCGGCGTGAGCAGACTCACCACCAAAAATGCTTCGGATTCAAAATCGAAGAAGTAGCCGGGTTGGACCAGAACGTTATGTTCGGAGAGCAGGTGCAGCACCCACTCCTCCTCATTGCGGGTCCGCGGCATACGGATGATAGCGTACCAGCCGCCCTCGACGTCGAGCGCATTACCCGGCAATACGGAAAAATTAGCACGAATTCTGGCGCAACTCTGAGCCTGCACATCCTGGCGCACTGCAAGCAAGCGGGCAGCCGCGTACTGTACGGGTGTAGACACGGAAAGATATGTGTCGGCGATCAGCTCCAGCCCCTGTAGAGCCTGTTGATGGCCCG
>DATFZA010000828.1:0-4885 GCA_035314765.1 Bryobacteraceae bacterium | reverse complement strand
AGCACCACGACTTGCTCAATTTTCTGCAGCGGACTGCTTTGGTCTTGTGCCATTAAAAGCTCGTTTTCCTGCATTTCGCCGAAATTGGTAAGGACGCGACGAATGATACCAAGAAAGGCGGGTGCACGCAACGCTAGGCCGCTAATTCATTTGCCTGACGATTTCGCTGGCCCGCTCGTAAAGCATGCCCGTGTAGCTGCTGGAACCAGAAGCCTGTCTCCCTCCCGCAGCCCACCTTGCCGCAGAAGATCGCCCGCAACATCGTCTATACGGGATGACACGAATGACGGAACTCGCCAGAATGGCAGCAACGCTTTCGGCTGCTTCGCGGCGAAGCGGCAGTCAACACTTCGTCGGTGGTGACGATACGCGAGGACGCGCGTTCGGCCGTGAGAGCCAACGCCCGCCGGTGGGCACTGTCGGCAAAATCCGCCAGCGCAACCCAAGAGAACGTGTCGGCGAAAAGAGCGGTCATTCCTCTTTTTTGGGCCAGCCGTAAATATAGTGATCGTGCTGGCTCGCGCCGTCCTTGGGCATCGCCGCCATGATTTCAGGCGGGACATTGCGCATGCGGCGGAGGACGATCTCCGCCGCAGTTTGGAGAGGATGCTCAGCGGATCCATCCGGTTCCCCACCGACGGCCAACTGGACGAGCCAGTCCTCAAGAGTAAGGCCCGCCGCCGCTTTGGCCCTCAGCGCGGCCGCCTGTTCGTCGGGAAGTTCGATCACCGTCATTTGGGCTTGTCTTCTCGGGGCTTGAGTTACGCTACACTCGGCCCCTTAGGATCGCGGCCATTACACGAGGGCTGCGCCTTCCATGCATAACGGCCACAACCCACAATGGCCTTTCCTCGGGTGCATAAGCGATCAGATAGTCGCGCACCATGGCAAATCGCAGCGGCCGCGACGTCAGGTCTGGGCGTTGGTGTCCTTGATTGGGAAAAGGAACCAAGCCTTCGACTCTGGCAAGAATCTCCGCAATCACCCGGTCGGCGGCGTCGAGATTATCCGCGCCAATGAATTCCCAAATCTCGTCCAAATCAAGCTGAGCTTCCGGATGAAACTCATATCCGGTCATGAACCGGTCGGCGAACGGCGCGCCGCAGCGCTCTTTTCGCGAAAATAGGCAGCGACTTCGTCGCCGGGAACGGGCTTCGCCTTGCCGCTTTTCAGATCGTCATAGCGGCTGTCGAGCGTTTGGCGGGTTTGTGCGAGTTCCACTTCGTACCCCGCTATGGCGTCCTCGAGCAGCTTGTCGGGAGCGCGCCCAGTCTCGCTAACCAACCGGTCGAGCTTGGCCTGAACGTCAGGGGCGAAGTGTACTTCCATGGCTTCAGAGTACGCGAAAACGAGTACGCTGGCAACGCCGCCAAATCGTCGGGCCTCCTATGGCTCCTGTCTCTGGATGACCGGCCGCTGCCTCGCAGTTCGGGGCGCGGGGTTTATTCATACTAAACATTCAACTCCGAAAAGTGTTTCTGCATAGAAGAGCTCTGCGGGTCTGGCTCGTGCCACCCCATTGCATACTGACGACGGTGTGAATCTCATGCTGGGGCAAGGACCGTGCCAACTTGCGCGGCACGTCCTCATCGAAAAAATATTCAAGACTGCGCCTGAAATTGATGCTCGGCGCGATACTGGAGAATCGCTTTGATGGCGTCGATGCCAGCTTCCGTGTAGCAATCCAGAGTTTCGGCAATGGCCGCATCCGGCGATAATCCCTCATCGAGGAAAGCACCGTAGTTTCCGGTGATGGCGTCCACGGGCAAGCGGGTGTGCTTTAGCAGCGGGGCGCCGCTAACCTTGCCGGGAACCACTTCCTTTGATCCTAGCCACTTTCCGCGCCGGCACCGCCAACACCTCACCCCAGCGCCCGCACAATCTCCACCGCCCGCTCATACAGCATCCCCGTATCGCTGCTACAACCCAGAAACCGCATGCCCCGCTCGCGCCAGAACTTCGCCAAGTCCAGATTGCGCGTCTGCGTGCCGGGCGTCACATTCCGCGCGATGCAGATATCCCGCACCTTCTCCATCGCCGCCACCATTTTCGGGTTCAGGAAATCCCCCGGCACGCCCAGCGAGATCGACAGATCCGCCGGACCAACCATCACCACATCAATCCCGCCCACCGCCAGTAGCTCATCGCACGCATCCACCGCTCGCTGCGTTTCGATTTGCAGCACGACCATCGTATTGGCATTCACATGCTCGATGATCTGGGCGATGCTGACCTTTTCGTAATCTACCCAATGCGGCGTCAAGCCGTAACCGCGCACGCCGAGTGGCGGAAACTTGGTCCACTTCACCGCCGTTGCCAGCAATTCAGGCGATTCCACTCGCGGGAACATGATTCCTTCCGCCCCGCCATCGAGCGCGCGCGCGACCAGTGAATATTGCAAATCGGCCACGCGCACCACCGGACTCAGATTCGCCGATACCGCCGCGCGGCACAGATCGCGCGTCATCGAAACGTCGAATGGTCCATGCTCACCATCCAAAAACGCCCAATGAAACCCGGCTGCGCCCAAAATGCGCGCCACATCGGGAGACTGCAGATAAGCCGCGTGCGTGCCGAGCTGCACCTGCCCGGCGGCAAGCGCCCTCTTCACCTGATTGATTTTCACTGTGACTTAGACTACCAGAACCTTGTGGTCCGGGCAGTCCAGCGCGACGAACTCAGCCAGCGTGTCCACTAACCGCGGACCATGCTTGGCGAGAAACGGAAGAATGGAGTAATACCGTTCTTGCAAATGCTTTTCCGGGAAGACCAGGTTCGCCATATAGGCGGCCTCTTCACCGGCGCGCTGATCGCGCCGAAGGGTTTCCCGCGCGGTCTTCCGCTCCATCTTTGAGAGCTGGTATTTCACTTTGCCGCGGCTCTTATCGAGCGCGGCTTTCAACGTCGGATCAAACGCCATCACATCGGCCTGCAGCCGGTCGAGCTGCGCGTCAATCGCCCCGCGCGCCCGTTCAAAATCCTGGGACAAATTCGCCGGCACCAGTTTGCCGGCAATTGTCTCGCGCAACGCATCTTCTCCGGGAAAGAACGAAGGCAGCGTCAAGCCGTACCGCTGCATCAACTTGTTGCTGCGAGCATCGAGCAACGTAAAACTCGCGCGCGCCAGAACCACCGGCATGCGGCCCAGCAAATCGTCGTAGATCACTTGTGACTGCGCAATGTAGGCGAGTTCCGCGGGCCCGCCCACATACGCCACCGTTGGCAGAATGAAATCCTGCACCACCGGACGCAGCAGCGCATTGGGCGACAAATGGTCCGCCAGGTCCGCCAGTTCCGCGACCGGGAAACGCCGCTCTTTGGTGACGTAGTCGCCGTTGCCCCGCTTCAGCGTCAGCCTGCGCTTCCCTTCTAGCAGAAACACCAGCGACGTTTGCTTTTCCACGTGAACTTGCGCGTGATAACCCCCCGACTGCAGTTCCTTATTCCGCTCCAGCAGCTTCTCGCTGAGCGCGGGAGCGTCCGCCAACGCCTTGCGCATCACTGGCGCGGCCAGTTCGCGAATCGCCTGGTCCAGAGGATCGACAAACAGAATCCTGTCCTGGCCCAGAATCTGCTGCACCAAATGCTGAAAGGCGCAGCCGAACGTCTCGCCGGGTTTATAGGCGCTCTCCACCATGCCCAGCACTTCTTCGGTAAACGGCATTCCCGCGAGGGCTTCTCGAAGTTCAGCTAATGGCGGACTAGTCAGCGCTACGGTGCCAACCGGGGCTTGGCTCGGGACATTCTCCGCCGCGCTGAGCCGGATATGCTTGTGCCTGGCATCGAACACAAAAGCGTGATCGATCTCCGCAAAATCGTGATCCTCTGTCGCTAGCCAGAAAACCGGTACCGCCGGGATGCCTCGCTCGTTCAAGCTATCGGCCAGTTGCATGGCCGTGAGCGCTTTGTAAATGGTGTACGCCGGACCAGAGAATAACCCCACTTGCTGGCCGGTTACCACCGCCACTGTTCCTGGCTTAGCCAGGCGATCCAACAGCGGGTTATCACCGTTGCGTTTCCGCAGAGCGGCTACCAGACCCGCCCTTCGGTCATCCGGATAATCGACCGCCGCCGCAGCCCGCGCGTAGGACTCCGGATCGTGCGGGTTATAACGATAGTAGTTCTTGACGCAATCGAAACAATATTGGAGATCAGCAAAGAGACGGCTGGTGTGGGGTATATCCGTGTGGCGTAAACAGGCTGATTCCATAGGCGAGATTCAGTTGACGTCCAACAGTAGCAGATGACGCCGGGCACCCAAAAGTTGCCTAATAAAAAGCCCAACACCTGCTAATCCCGTCGTCAATAAGCGCCGCTACCGAGCCGCGACCGTCAGGGAGCGGTCCGATGCTATACAGGGCAATATGAGGTACTTCATTACCTTCGCCTGTTACGGCGCGCACCTACACGGCGACGAACCGGGTTCCGTCGACCGGCACCACAATCTGGCCGGAGCCCGCTTGCTAGAAGCCGATCCGCACCGCGCCGCAAGGACCCGCAAACTGATGGACCAGGCGCCTTATGCGCTCGACGAAAAGCGCCGGGGGCACGCGCTGGATGCCCTCAGCAATGTTTGTTCGCACTTGGGATGGGAATTATTAGCTGCGCACGTGCGGACGAATCACGTTCACGCGATCGTGGATGCAGATGCCCGGCCTGAGAGAGTTATGAACGCCTTCAAGTCGTACGCTAGCCGAGGCTTGAACCGTCTGGGGCTCGACGGGCCGGATCGCAAGCGCTGGGCGCGCCATGGGAGCACGCGCTGGCTGTGGAAGGACGAGGATGTGCTGAACGCGATTCGCTATGTGGTCGAGGAGCAAGGCGAGCCGATGGCCGTGTTTCTGGCTGAAACGCCCGCTCCCTAACGGTCGCGGCTCGGAAGAAC
>DATFZA010000827.1:0-14713 GCA_035314765.1 Bryobacteraceae bacterium | reverse complement strand
TCCTTAACAATTGAGCGACTAATTGAGAGCCCCATGCCCATTCCCCCGTGTTTAGTGGTGTAGAAAGCATCGTAAATCTGTTCCATATTTTGAAGACCAAGACCAATCCCCGAGTCATGGACCGTAACCCTCACCTGGCCGGCCTCATCGTTTTGCGTTCTGATGACCAGTTCCCGCCGCCGTTCTTCAACGGCGCTCATGGCCTGGACCCCGTTCATGACCAGGTTAAGGACTACCTGCTGCAGCTGCACCCGGTCACCCGAGACAGGCGAGAGATCATCCGCCAATTCCATCCATGGTGTCACACTGTTCCTGCGCATCTCGTCCCGGGCAAGAGCAACGACCTCCCGAATGACCTCGTTCATGTCCAGCCGGGCCTTTGCTGTGACAGTTTTCGTCGCCAGAGCCCGAATCCTGGCGATCACGTCGCCCGCCCGCTTCCCATCGCGGACGATGCGACGAGCAGCCTCCCGAGCTTCCTCAAGGTTGGGCGGATCTCCCGCCAGCCAACGCAGGCAGGTATTGCCGTTGATCACGATGCCCGAAATCGGCTGGTTTACTTCGTGGGCGATGGAGGCTGCCAATTCTCCCATGGTCATGATTCGCGTGACGTGGGCAAGATCCGCCTGCGCCTTGCTCAATCCTTCTTCGGCCCGTTTGCGGTCCTCGATGTCGGTACGCGTGCCGTACCACCGGAGAACGCGCCCCTGCGCATCCCGCAACGGATTGTCTCGGATCAAGAACCAACGGTACTCCCCGTCTTTCCCCCGTATTCGCGCCTCCATCTCAAAAGGGGCGCCGTCGGCAAGCGCCTGCTCGCGAAGGACCTCTAACTCCTTCAGATCATCCCGGTGAAAGATTCGGGCAACCAGGTCTTTGGACTGGGCCTCTTGCGGAGTCAGGCCGGTGTATTCCAGTTCGCGCCGGTTTGCAAAAAGAGGACTCCAATCCGCGTCGAAAACAAACACCTGCTGCGGAATCGCATCGACCAGCTGTCGAAGATCCCTTCGCTGCGCTGAAGCCTGTTCTTCTGCCCGCTTGCGGTCCTCGATGTCGGTGCGCGTGCCGTACCAGCGAAGAACGCGCCCCTGCGCATCCCGCAGCGGATTGCGCCGGATCAAAAACCAGCGATACTGCCCGCCCTTACCCCGTATTCGTGCCTCAATCTCAAAAGGGGCGCCGTCGGCAAGCGCCCGCTCACGAAGGACCTCTAACTTCTTCAGATCTTCCGGATGAAAGATTCTGTCAACTGAGTCTTTGGACTGGAACTCTTGCGGAGTCAGGCCCGTGTATTCCAGTTCAAGCCGGTTCGCAAAAAGAGGATTCCAATCCGCGTCGAGAACAAACACCTGCTGGGGAATCGCATCGATAATCTGCCGAAGCTCGTTCTCGCTCTTCTCCGCGGTTACCCGCAACTGTTGTTCGCTCTGCCGGAGAGCGTCCTCGGCGCGCTTCCTTTCAGAAACATCCCGGATAACGCTCAAGAAAATCTGCCCGCCGGCCGTTTCCACTGGGCTGAGCATGACGTCAACTGGAAACTCGGAGCCATCTTTGCGTCTGCCGTAAAGCTCTAACGCCGTGCCCATCGGGCGAACGCTTGGGTGGGCGCTGTAGCTTTCCCGGTGGTTGGGATGCGCGGCTCGGAATCGCTCTGGTATGAGGATCTCCACCGGAAGTCCCCGCAATTCGGCCCGCGTGTATCCGAAAGCACTTTCAGCTTGCGAATTCACGTTCATGATTCGTCCGTTCTCGTCAGTGACGACGATCGCGTCAGGCGAAAACTCAAAGAAGTTTTCGAACAAAGTCTGGGTAGGTTCTATCTTCTTGGGTTTCTGGAGTGATGAGTCATTCATCTTATGCCCAGCTGCCTCGCGTCCATCCTCTGGGTGGCAACTTGTCCTTGCGGCGATCTCCCACCTACTCCGGAAACTCTGGCGCTTCGGTTTGGCAGCGCCAGCCGCTGCCTGAATGTCCCTAAGGTGTAGGCTATCATCCTCGCAAATCGCTGAGGTTGAACTCTCCACCCACATCAAAGCCACCGGATGGCGTCCAACCCAGCCTGGCCCAATTCCCGATCTCGACCATGCGCGCTATTTCGAAGCCCGAACAGACTCAGGAGCCGCTCACGACAGGAGACTCAAGACGAGCCGCGGTTCGAGCGTCTCTGACCGGTGCCGGGCATAAATGACCTTGGAACCCTTGCTGTTCAGAGGCGCCGTGCAGAGGTGCTGTTCAGAGAATTGAGGCCCACGTGCTTGTGGGGACCTGCGCGAGGCGCAACACCGGCGTGCGCACGCCCCGTGACGCCATCGAAGCTTCCGCCACTTCGGCGGCGCTGCGAGGGACGGCGGAACTGGGAGCGCGACGCCATCTCTTCGGGAAGCCACGCTCCAGTCAAATAGGTTCCGTTCGCGTTATTCGCGAGAAATTTCCGGCGCGAGGTCCGGATTCCGGCTCTCCGATCACTTCCCGGCGTCTTGCGCGGGCAGCAGGCTGAGATCGGTCCGAATGCGGATGATGGTCGTTTGCGCAGGCCCCCGTGTCATGGTTCGCGCCTTCGCGTTCAGCGCGTCCGCCGCGGCCTGACCTAACGCCTTGGTGAGGACGGGGCCGTCGTCGATCTCGCCCAGCCCTTTCATCATCCGCACGGTTTCCACCGTGCCCGGGGGCGCGCCAAAGATCGGCTGGTTCACCCGAAACTGAGTGATGCCAGCTTTGTCCAATGCCGCCCTATAGTCGCCCTTCAGAAAGGCGCGGTAGTCATTGAATTTGCCTGGCTCGATGGGGACGCGCGTGCGCATCCAGTACTGGCTGCTAAGTTCGCCCTTAATGATCCCGGCGTCGTCCCAGGTCAGCGCGAAGTAGCGCGTATTCGACGTCCGGCAGCGATTGATCGAGTTTACGAGGTTGCCGAATGCTTCGGCGCCCATCGCCTTCGCCAGAGGATTGGGTCCCTCCAGGTCGGCAAACTTGGCCACCGGCGACACCGACGTGTATTCCAGTAAATTTCCACCCAAAACCTGGTACACGATGTTAAATGGGATGCCTGCCTTCTTGTAGCCGGCTGAAATTTGCTTGACATATCCTTCATATTCCTGGATGTTTTCCGGCTTAACGCCGGAGGTGGTGACGCGGATCCACGATTGAGCGGACAGTGGGAGTGCGAACAGGGCCGAAGCAAGCGCTGCTCCGGCCAGAAGACGGTGCAATTTAGACGGCATAGCTCCCCTCCGTTGACGGGTATTTTTCAGGTCGGTAAGTGAAGGCGAGCCCGGGCGCGCCTAGGGCGTGGGACAACTCGAACAACCAGCAGGGTCCTGTGTCACCCACAGCCCATGCGAATAGTGAACCCATACAGTATACAATCTGGCGCCGTTTTGGGTCGAGTGATTTTCTTGTGGGATCGCGCGGTCTTGGGCTGGCCTTGCCGCCATCGCGCCATGCCTAATGCGTCCCGGCTGCCATGCGCTGGAAAGTCACCTCCGGATACGGCGAGGAGGGCGCGGTGAGCAGGCTACTGTCGTGGCCGTTCAGGTATTTGTCGAAGAAGGCCAGGGTATAGGCGAGGATGATCTCGTGCGCGCGGCGTGGTTCGAGCTGGCCGGGCGGAGGGTTGGCGAGCAGCAGGTCGGAGAAATGGCCGTGCTGCGTATTGGCGAGCGTTATCTCGTAGCGGTCGCCGGTGGAATGATCGAGTAGCGAGCGGTTCTCTTCCTCCACTTGGCGCATCAGCTTGGTTAATGCCGGCTGGTCGGCCGGATTTGGTGTTTTGTCGACGATGCCGTGATGCATCAGCATAACCGGCTTCGGCGTGCCTTTCGCGGCTACGTCGCCGAACAGCTGCCCGTCCTGATCGATTGCAGCCTTAACGCGGCGATCGTCCCTACTCATCTGGATAGACGTGGCGCCGCCGAAAGACCAACCGAGCATGCCAATACGGGAAAGGTCGAGTCGCTTGTAGAATCTCTGGCCGGGCGTGCGGTTGAGCGCTTCGATCCGATCGAGGGCGAAGGAGGCGTCGGCGGTCCAGGTAGGGAAGACGTCGTTGCGCAGCCATTCGTAGCTCTTCGGCGCATCGTCCTCCAATTTTCCCGTGGGCTTGGGAGCAAGCAGCGTGTCGGGCTTGAACGGAAAGCCGTCCGGGAACAGCACCACCGGTCCGAAACCGGCATGGTCGCAACTGACGACGACGTATCCGTGGCTCGCGAGTTGCTCGGTCACGAACGTCGCGGTGAAGCGGGCCATGCCGCCACCGGGCTGGTAGAGCAAAACGGGGAAGCGGCGAGGCTTTTTGGCCAGCGGAGCGTCGGTGACGGAATTGGTCTTGACGCGGGTGAGCAACTTATACAAGGGCGCTTCGCCGAATTCCTTTGGGTCGTAGAAGTACGGCGCGGGATCGGGTCCGGAAGATTTTTCGGCCGGGTACCAGATGCGGGCGAGGACGTGGCGCCGGTCGTTCGGGTCCTGGGTAAACGGTTCGCCGCGTCTTTGGTCGATCCACAGGAACTCGTGAACACCGGCTGCGTAGGCTCCGTTGAGCGGAACAAACGGATGGTCCGGCACGGTTTGCGCACCGAGGCTGGCGGCGAGCCAGACGAGGCGGAAAATTTTGCGCATGGGCGTAGGGCCTCCAGCTAGGCTTGGATCCCCGTCCAAATCCGCTCCAGGCGAAGCACGAATCTCTCGACAGGCCCCTCGCCCCGGATCTCGGAAGCGCCGGCGACCGCCTCAACTGAGCCATCGGCCCGGTAGATCTCCACTGAGCGCGTCTCCGGGATGATCAACCACGCCAACGCCACACCGTTGGCCGTCCATTCCCGCATTTTGGCCCTCAGCATCTCCAAGCGATCCGAGGCCGACTTCAACTCAATGACAAACTCCGGCGTAACATGCCACATCGCCGTATCGTCGGTTAAACCCTTGAGACGATCACGGGACACCCAGGCCGAATCCGGCGATCGGCGCGCGCCGTTTTTCAGAAAAAATCCGGCGCTCGAGTCAAAGGCCTCGCCCCGCCCGTCTTGCTCGGTCCATGCGAACAACTGATAAGTGATGGCCGCGTTTCGCTGCCCGGTGCGTGGGTGAGCCGGGGGCAGGATCAGGATATCTCCTTCGCCGGTGGTTTCGATCCTATGATCCGGATACTGCGCACAAAGAGCGAGAAACTCGGCGTCCGTCAGGGGCGGACTCGCTGGCTGCAGCACTGCTCCGGCAAACTGCTCGAAATGCTCGACCAACAATTGCATGACCTTGAGTTTATCGCGGGGAGTTTTATCGCGAGGCTGCCTTGGCCGTCAGCGGTAGACCGCGCAGCCACGCGCTTCCAAATCGGCGATCCACGGCGGCGGATCCAGTGATTCTATCCACCGTAAATCGAGTTTCTCCAGCCGTGGCAGTGTGACGATGCTTGCTGGCAGAGCCGTCAACGGGTTCCCGCGAAGATCGATCTGGCGCAATTCCAGAAGCTCTCCGATTGACTCGGGCAGTGTCGTGAGTTGATTATTCCGCAGATGGAACTCTCGTAAACGCGACAGGCGAGCGATCGAATCCGGTAGTGACGTCAGCCGATTGTCGGATGCCCGGAGTTCAATGAGACTCTTCAAACACGTAACCGATTCCGGCAGCACTGCAAAGGCGTTTTGACTGATGTTCAGGTATCGCAACTTTTGCAAGCGGCCAAGAGAAGAGGATAATTCCGTCAATCGGTTGTCATGCAGATAGAGGAAGTCCGTGAGGCCATCGAGGGCGCCGAGCGCATCCGGCACGCTGGTCAGAGCGTTGTGCCCGAGATCGAGCATGCGCAGTTTCTTCAGACCGCCGATCCGTTCCGACACTTCGCATAGCCCGTTCTCGGCCAATACCAGAGTTTCCAGCTCCGTTTCGTCCCAGACCGTGTCCGGCACACGGCCGAGCCCTTGTTTCCAAAAACTCAGATGCCGGGCCGATGCATCGCCCCTCGATTGTTCTAGAATCATCCGCATGTCCCCAGATTCCCTGTTCTCCGTCTGCAACACCATGGTGCTGCCCGCCTGGCTCCTGCTCATGGCCGCTTCGCGCTGGCGCTCGACGAACAGCGAGTTGCCGGCGATGAACTTCGATCCACTTTTGTCGCGTGACCTGTTGACTGGTGCTTGGCGGCGCGAGACGCAACCGATTAATCTAAAGAAATTCCGGGCAGCCACAGTCAAGCCGTGTTTGCGGATATCCTTACGACAGGACTAACGTGAATTGGCCCGACTGCGTCGTTCCATCGGTCAGAGCCGCCACGAAAATGAAGTCTTTCCCGAGATCGCTCCTGTCAGCTACCGGCAGGTTATCGGTAGACTCATAGGAACCGCTATTCGTTGCCGGGAAACTGGAGCCCTCAAAACTGAATGGCGACCCCCAGACGTTTTGTCTATTTAGATTGGAAGGAAAGTCGATTTCGAAATCCTGCGGCGGTGTCAGCACCGCGAAGAACTGAACCGTGTCGCCGAATGCGACATTCTGGCCGGCTGGCGGGAAAGGTATCCACTGACTACCGGATTCAATTTCCATCATGTTTGTCGCCACCGTCCAGCGCACGTTATATTGCACAGGGGTGGTCGCCGGCGTTGCGATAATAAAACTTCCATTGGGGTTCACCTGGATCTGCGGATCGTCCGCCGGAACGATGCCGCTCACCGCTAAGGTGTACTTGGTATCGCCAGAGATTGCCAGAACCGTGAAAAAACCGCTGGGGCCGCCGCCGGGAACGGCGATTGACTCCGTTCCGAGAATGGAAGGATTATCGAACGCCAAGGTATACGCAGGCGTGCTCCAACCGGAGCCGGCCTGTACCCTGACGAACCAACCGATCTGATCTCCCGGCGCCACTACTACCTTGCTCGCATTCGACCCATCGCCGAAGGCCCGGTAGTTGTATACCGGCGATCCGAGCATGAAATTGACATTCACCAGAATCAAGAACTGACTGGGATGACGGCTTGGCGAAGGATTCATGGCAACCTTTCGAAACTGGATTTGAGCCGCTTCGGATTATACCGCCTTGCGTATCGAAGCGCTAGTCGCTTACTCACTTGCTCTTGCCGTCTCCGGCCACTAGCTTTTGGAAACCGGGTTCGGCGCGGAGCGGCGCCAAATCGGGTTCCTGCGCGATTTCGCCCGCGCTGTAGCCAAGGGCAACCGCATTTTTGAGGGCTTGCAATGCCTGGTTCGGCAGACCCGCGGTAGCGTAAACGCGAGCTGCGAAGAACTGAACGCCGTCATCTTTCGGTTCTTGTTTCATTGCCCGGGTAATTTCGGCGAAGGCTTCCTCGCGCCGGCCGAGCTTCACCAGATAAACGGCGTAATTGGCGCGCAACTGCAGATTGGCTGGGTTCAAACTTAGTTGCTCGCTGGCCAGAATAGCGGCTTTGGCGAACGCTTGACCGGCCCGTGCGCGTTCACCCGGCACTTGCCAGAGAGCATCGCCGAGGTTGCCCCAGTTGATGGCATTATTGGGCTGAAGCCTGGTCGCCTGCTCAAACTGCTTGGTTGCCTCCTGATACTTACCCTCGAAGAAGCGCACTGTGCCGAGATTGGAATAGGCGAAAGCCGTCGGCCGGATTGCCAGCGATTTTTCAAATTCCAGCGCCGCGTCGGGCCATCGATTCTGCATAAAGTACAACGCTCCCAGGTTGTAGTGCAGAGCCGGATTCTCCGGAGCGATCCCGATGCCGGTGAGGAAGCTGTGGGCGGATTTCTCAAATTCGTGATGGTTCAGGTAGAAAACGCCGAGCCTCTGGTACGTGGGCCAATATCCGGGCTGGAGACGGATCGCCTGCTCCAACGTCTGCTCCGCGTCCTGATTGCGCCCCGCCTTGTCGAGGATGTCCGCCAGCAGTCCGTAGGATTCGACATCGTTCGGCTCCGCCCGTTGATACTGGCGGAAAAGAGCGATCGCCCGATCCGCATCGCCGGTCGCATCGCGGATGAGAGCCTGCACCAGCAGAACGTCCGGAGTCACACCGGCCTCGGCAGCCCGGTTTGCCTCGGCATCCCCCTTTGCCAGCGACACCTGGTCATGCGTGTCCATGTAGGAACGAAGATGAGCCAGGGCTAGCTTGGCTCGCGCCGCGGCGAACCCGGGATCGGCGTCCACGGCCTTTCGAAGCAGATTCACCGCCTGATCGTAATGGCGATCGTTCAGCGCGCCTTGCCCCTGAACATACAGTGCATAAGCGCTCGCATTCGCTGTGGTTTGGCCGGTGTAGGAGGGCCGCGCTTCGGGAAGAGCAGCGGTGTGGAAGAGCCTGGCAAGACTCTCCGCGAGGGCGTTCTGGAGACCGGCCGCGTCCGGCGGGACCGAGATGGTGCTCGAGTCCTTCAAGCGAACCGTCCGCGCGTCCGTGAGCGCGAGCGTAATCTGCAGCCCATCGGGGTTCTTCTGCACGGCGCCCGAAAGGGCCAAAGTGGCATTGAATATCCTGCGTGCATCGGAAATCGTATGAACCTGGTTGCGGCGGACCTCGATAGACGGAACTACCAGCAGCGCATTTCCCGGACTCCCGCTCCGGGACAGCATGCTGGTCACCGTCTCCTGGAGTCCGGCGGTAAGGGTCTGGCTGGCGGCGTCCGATTCCAGGTTTTCGAAAGGGAGAACGACGACTGTCTGATCCGATTGGAAAACCGGTCCGCGAAAAGGACCGAGATGCCCAAGCCAGGAAATCGCGGCGCCCCCTGCGAGCGCTAGTCCAAGAGCCAGCGCGCCGATCAGCCGGGCGTGCTTGCGCGGTGGCTGGACTGAAGGGCGAGCCAGGGTTTGTGTCGCTATATTCGAAGCCGGCATCGCTGTCTGCGAGCGGAGTCCTAACTCTCCAAGAACCTCAGCGACGCTGGCCGGGCGATCCTTTGGATCGCACGCGGTGGCGTGAACAATGGCATCCGCTATGAAGGACGGAAGATCGGGCCGAATCGACGCGATCTTGCGCGACAGAGCCTCGGCCGAAGGAGTCGAGTACATAGGACGCCCCGCGGCCAGCTCATAAATGAGCGAGCCGAAAGAGTACACCTCGCTCCGGACCGTGGCCGGTTCGCCGTTCAGGACTTCTGGCGCCATGTATTGAATGGTCCCCAGAATCCCGCCCGGACGAGTCAGATCCGTGCCTTCATGGAATTTGGCCAGCCCGAAGTCGACCAGCTTGAGTTCCCCAAGCGCGCTGAACATGCAGTTGGCGGGCTTGATGTCGCGATGCAGAATCCCGCGCCGGTGCGTGAAGTCGAGACCCGCGCCAAGCTGGCTGGCGATGCTCAGAATCTCCTCGAGCGCCAACCCGTCCCCTCGGATTCGGTCCCGCAGCGTGCCTCCGGACAGATATTCAAGCGCCAGAAACGGCTCCTCATCCCACTCGCCAATTTCATAGACGACTGCGATATTGGGATGATTCAAGGCCGCGATCGCGTGCGCTTCCCTGCGGAACCGTTCTAGCGCACCGGGCGAATCCGCCTGGGCGGACCCGAGGAACTTGAGCGCGACAACCCGATCCAAGCGCTTGTCGCGAGCCTGGTATACCACTCCCATCCCACCGCGACCACACACCTGGAGGAGTTCATAATGCGGGTGCTCAGTTCGTTGAGGCAAGGCTGTGCAATGTGTTGAGTGTAGCGCGAACGTATCCGTCTTCGGGTCAAACCGAGCCCGGCCCAGGCCACTCCCCCCCTCGATTGTTCTAGAATCATCCGCATGTCCCCAGATTCCCTATTCTCCGTCTGCAACACCTTGGTGTTGCCCGCCTGGCTCCTGCTTCTCGTCGCGCCCCGTTGGCGCTGGACAACCCGTGTGGCAATTATCGTACCGTTACTGCTGGCCACCACGTACCTGGTGTTGATCGCGGCAAATTTCCGGCCTGGGCAAGGCGGTTTTGGTTCGCTCGAGCAAGTGGCCAGGCTCTTCACCAATCCCAACCTGCTTCTCGCCGGTTGGGTCCACTATCTCGCATTCGACCTGTTTACAGGAGCTTGGGAGGTACGGGACGCCGCGCAACTGGGTATCCGCCACGTCTTGGTCATACCCTGTCTCGTACTCACTTTTCTTTTCGGACCAATCGGTTTGCTCCTGTATTTCGCGCTGAGGAGTACCACGCGCGGCCTGGTGGCGATGAAGTAGCTCTTTACAAGAAACCACAAATAAGGCATCATGTTTGCAACCTCAGCCGGGCGTTTGAAACTGGCGCTGTGAAACTGGCGGATGCAAAATGACGTCTTTCTTAGATAGAACTGGGGTTTTGCGACCTTGTCGTCGATATATATACTTATCGAGGCAAACTTATGGACATCGTGGGTGAAAAAAAATTCATCGAGTTGCCCGGGGAGAGAACGCATGAACTGCCTCCCTTGCTGGTCCGCGATACGGCCGATGTCAGGCGGCTCGACCGGGTGATGAACCTCGCCGGGAACATCGTCGAAAGCGACGACATGCTTCCCGACATGCCAGGCGATCCGCTCCAGGCCGAACTGGAACACGATCGCCGCAAGATGGATCTCGCCGTCAACCTGGTCGACCAATACGTGGGTCTCATCCGTCACTGGCAATGGGGCGACAGCATTCTAGAGTGGATCCGGCAGTGTGAAATTACCTTCGGCGCCCGGCTGGAGTTACGAAATTTGCTCCGGCCCGATGTTTGGCCGCACGCCGGCCGCAGCAGCTTCGTGACACTGCTAGCAGACAAAGCAGTGAAGACCTCCGGCGTTGAATTGCACAAAGCCGTCGGTCTGCGCCTGACCTTCCGCCAGCCGCCACCCATCTCCTGCTTCTCGAACCAGTTTCTCTTTTACCTCAACGGCACCGTTGCTTCGAGCGCTTACGATACCTGGGCTCACCTGAGTCCCGACCCGGTATCTTGTCTTCCGCCCGAGCGCTTCACCTTTGACGTAGTGAATATGTCCGTGCAGTAACCGGCGCCCGAGAGCTTATAGCTTGTGCCCAGTGATTAACGCCTCAGCCAGGCCGCCACAGCCCAAACACCGGGCAAGCCTGCAAGCGCAATCGAAAAAATACCACCAATCCGTTCAGCCACAATAACCGCTTGCGCCTTCCTGATTTTTCCTTGTACAGGAGGGGCGATCGAGCCCCTCCCAAGTACGCGCAGGCGCTACCGCCCGTTGTAGTTGATGGTCGCCGTGTCGGTTGCTGTCTTCCCCGTCGAATCGGTTACCGTCAAAATAAACGAATAGGTCCCTTGATGGCTCACAAACTGGACCACCGGGGTGGCGGTGTTTGCGTAGGAGATATTCGCCGGCAGGCCCGAGCCCAGTGTCCAGGCATAGGTCAGCGGTTTGCCGTCCGCGCTGGTCGATGCGGTGCCATCCAAAGTGTAGTTGAAGTTGTTCACCGTGACGTTCTTCGGATTGGCCACGGCCGTGGTTGTCGCCGTCCCGCCGCTGCCGCCTCCGGTCGTGGTCGTACCCGATGGCAGATTCCCCGACGAAGGGTCGAGAATCAATGCCCTGGTTGTACCACCGCCGGCCCCGAAATTGAACATATTGGTCAACGGTCCGGCGATAGCGTCGGTCGAACCGTTACCCAGCCGTCCCAGGCCCCAATTGTCTTCAATGAAGCGCAAAATAGACGACTGGTCGGTCACCGAATGATCCACGAAATTTGATTTTGCGTAGGGCGAGATCACCAGCAAGGGAAGCCTCGGCCCATAGCCGCAGCGGCCTTGATACAACGCGCCGGCTCCATTGCCGCACGATCCCGTTCCGGTGAGAAAGTCCTGGTCGGTGTTGGACTGAGAAACGATTGGACCGATCTGGTGGTCGTACCAGCCGTCGGAATCGTCGTAGTTGATGATGATCGCGGTGTTGCTCCAGAATGGCGACTGCATAATCGCATTGATGGTGGTCACGAGAAAGGTCTGCTCGTCGATCGGATCGGAATATCCAGCGTGCCCATCCTGGTAAGCCGGCGCCTTGAGATAAGCGACAGCCGGCAGATTGCCAGCCGCTAACGCCGCAAAGAAATCCGAGGTGTCGTATTGATGATTGGCTTGGTCGGTGGTTCCGATCGCCGTTACCGAGGTCGGCGGCACATGATGGGGATTCGCAGTCTGCTTGTAGTATTGAAACGGCTCATGGTGAGGAATGTAATCCGCGCTAGTAGTGACGGCATCATCCCCTGCCAGTCCGACGTGATGATTGCCACACACCGCCACGCCCGCGTTTACGGCGCTTGGCTTGAAACCACCTTGAAACCAGCCCCAGGTGATGCCTTTTGCGTTGAGCAAATCTCCCACATTTTTCCCGGACATGGTGATCATGGCCTTACCGGCGATGGTGCAATCGTCCAGTGAAGCGTCGGGACGAGGATCGCCGACTACCGAACCGGCGCTTACGTTGCCGGTTGGCGAACCGGCGGTCTGCGTGGCGCCATTCGTGTTGCCCGAAACCAGGTTCAGTGCCCCAGGCGTGGACGGACCGAACGTGGTTCCGTAGGAATTGTCGCTCATGGAAAAATTCTGCGCGTAATTCCACAGCGCCGTCACCGTGTTGCCGTCGTAGTAGCCCATCACGATTTTCGTGCCGTACCCACCGACATCACAGGTAGTTGAGCCTACGCCCACGCTCTCCACGAACTTGTTCATCAAGCCGTTATTGAAGGCCTTTTGCTCGTCGTTGTAGTTGTGATCTTGATCGCAGGTCACGGCCTGCGCCCGCGTCAGGCGGAAGGGCGGCGCGGCGTTCTGGTTCGCCGTCAGCAGCGGCCCACTCAGTCCATTCACGGAAGGTGTGTTCGGCGACGCGGTAAAAGTCGGCTCGCTCCCAAGATTGTTAAGAGCGAACGGGTAGGTTGCGAAGTAGTGATCGAAGGAGACGTTCTCCTGGAAAATCACCACTACATGTTTGATCGGAGTGGTCGTGTTCGGAGTCTGCGCGTGTACGCACAGCCACAGCGGCAGAAGCAAGCCTTTGGCCAGCGCTCTGACGAAAAAACCTCTTTGCATTTTCTTGAAGCCTCTCTGTTCTCAAAGGCCTCCGGTTTGGGCCCGTTGATTTCTAACGTTTTAGCGTGGCACGCCTTTGTGAACGGGAGATAAATGTCGCTTTACAATTCCAAGTCCAGCACTCGCTGGGACCCGGATCTTGAGCACGCGCGCTACAATGAAACCAATGCTGTCCGCGCCGGTGGCGCTTTCTCGAGTCAACGACTTGGAGCTGGCCATCAGCTCCGTCCTCCGCGGCAAAGCGGAGACAGTGCGTCTGTCTCTGGTCTGCCTCCTCGCTCGCGGGCACCTGTTGATTGAAGACGTCCCCGGCGTGGGGAAAACCACCTTAGCGCATGCTTTGGCGAGGTCCGTCGATTGCGGATTTCATCGCCTCCAGTGCACCAGCGACATGTTGCCCAGCGATGTGCTCGGCGTCACCATCTATAACGCCCACAGTGGAGAGTTCGAGTTTAAGCGCGGGCCGGTTTTTACCAACTTCCTGCTGGCTGACGAAATCAATCGAGCCACTCCTAAGACGCAATCGGCGTTGCTCGAAGCCATGAATGAGGTGCAGGTCACCATTGAGGGTCACTCCTACGCCCTGGACCAACCCTTCATGGTGATCGCGACTCAAAATCCCGTGGAGCACCATGGAACCTACCCGCTGCCGGAAAGTCAGCTGGACCGCTTTCTGCTCCGCCTGCGCGTCGGTTATCCCGACCGGCAGGCCGAGCGCGAAATCGTCCGCAATCCGGAATCCGCCCAGCACGAGCATCTGCGGCCGGTGCTCAGCGCCGAAGAACTGCTGTACCTGCAGGACCAAGTCACGAGAGTTTCGGTTGACGAGACCCTGGTTGACTACATTCTCGCGATCGTCGAAAAGACGCGCGCGTATGAGACGCTTTCTCTCGGCGTCAGCCCGCGAGGCGCGCAAGCCCTATATCGCGCCACCCAAGCCCTGGCGCTGCTCCAAGGCCGCGACTACGTCATCCCCGACGACATTAAGCGCCTGGTAGTTCCGGTCTGCGCCCACCGCATCTCGGTCAATTCCCGCGCCTCGCTCTCGCAGCGCGGCACCGAGCTGAGCGAGCGAATCTTGCAGGAAATTCTCACCATGGTGGACGTGCCGCTCTAACGGCTTCAAATTTCAAATGAAAACTGCAATCATCGGCCTTCCCATGGTCGGCAAGACTTCTCTGTTTACCATTCTCACCGGAGTGCATGAATCCGCGCGGGTCGGGACCATGGAGGCTCGCGTGGGCGTGACGAAGGTTCCCGACGACCGGCTGGACGCCCTCGCCGCAATTTTCGATCCGCCCAAGATCACCCACGCTACCGTTGAGTATTTCGATTTCCCGGCGATTTCGAAGGAGGCCTTGCGCGATCCCAGCTATCTCGCCAGCATGCGCGTCGCCGATGCGCTGGCGCATGTCCTGCGTTGCTTTAAAAGCGACACCGTGCCGCATGAAAAAGGCGATGTGAACCCGCTGCGCGACCTGGAAGATGTGGAGATCGAGCTGATTCTCAGCGATCTGGTGGTGGTTGAGAAACGCATGGAGCGCGTGGAAAAAGATCGCAAAAAAGCCAAGACTCCTGAACTCGACCGCGAAGCCGTGCTGCTCGAGCGCTGCAAAACCACGCTCGAATCGAACCTCGCATTGCGGACCCTCGAGCTAGGGCCGGAGGAAGAAAAGACCATCCGCGGATTCCAGTTTCTGTCCCAAAAGCCGATGCTGTATGTGCTCAACCTGGGCGAAGAAGACGCCGGC
>DATFZA010000826.1:0-31943 GCA_035314765.1 Bryobacteraceae bacterium | reverse complement strand
AGCCTGGCCGAGCCAGCGGTTTCCCGGGTGCGCTATGTAGAGCCGATGGCGAACCAGCGGGTCCAAATCGTGCTGGATGAGACCCGGCAGCGCGTGCTTTCGGGCGATCTGGCGGATCAGACCATTCAAAAGCTGTTGCTGACGGCAGCCAAAGACCCGTCCGATCCCGGACTTCGAGTGGAGTCTGTGAATCTGCTGAAGGGGCGGTCGGATTCGGCGGAAGTGCGGTCGGCGTTGCTGTTCGCGGTGCAACACGATACCAACTCCGGCGTCCGGCTGAAAGCGCTCGATGGGTTGAAGTCGTTCAGCGCCGACCCGGAGACGCGCAAGGTGCTGACGCAAGTCTTGCTGACGGATAGTAATCCGGGTGTACGCACGCAGGTGATCGACTTACTGGTGCAACAGAAGAATGAAAACATGGTGGGCGTGCTGCAAGAGCTGATGCATACCGAGAACAACGGGTATGTGAGAATGCGTTGCGAGCGGGCGCTGCACGAGATGAACGCGTCATTAGAAACGTTCTAAGATCCCCTCACTGACGTTCGGGGCTCGAAGAGATTTTCTTGGGGAGATGTTTAAGCAGGAGCGATGAAAATTCGATTGCTGACGATGGCGGGTTTTGCGCTGCTGGCATCCGGTCAGACAGAGAGCCCGGTGGTGCGCGAAGGGAACTACTGGGTACGCACCTTTTCGGGTTCGGTACCGGCGGATGCAGTGGCGCGCGTGCGCGTGATCACGGAAGGAAACGTGAAGGTGCACGGAGAATCGGCCAAGGTAATTACTTATTCGGTGAAGGTGCCGGTGAGAGCGCGCGACAAAGAACAAGCCGAGTCGCTGCTGCGGACGTTTGCCATGCGGGTGCAGAGCGCGGGCCCGCACATGATTTTGGAGCTAGGCGCCCGGCGCATGACCGGGGACGGTCCAAACGTGACGCTAACTGTGCCCCGCGGGCTGGAGCAGTTGATTCTGGAAACCCGCGGCGGAAATGTGCAAGTGACGGACTTCGATGGCGAGTTCACCGGATCGTCCGCGGGAGGACAGATCGACATTGACCGGCTCAACGCGGCGGCCTCGGTGAAAACCGCCGGAGGAGATATCCGGGTAGGCCGGGTGAACGGGCCAGTGCGTTGCTCCTCCGGCGGGGGATCGATTACCGTGGATAGCGTTGGCGGCGATTCCTGGTTTGAGACGGCGGGCGGCGATATCACGGTGCATGACGCCCGTGGCCGGGTGCATGCGGCCACGGGAGGGGGAAATATCCGCGTCGAAAAATCGGGCGGGGCCGTGGAGGCGCGGACGGACGGCGGTCTGATTGAAGTACAACAGGCAGCGGGACTGGTGAACGCGCTGAGCTCGGGCGGAGCGATTCAGGTGAATTCCGCGCAGGGCGTGCGCTGTGAAGCGGCCGCCGGGATGATTCGTTTGCGGAACGTCGCCGGGGCACTGAACGCCAGCACAGCGGCTGGGAGCATTCTGGCGGAATTGCTGGCCGGGAACCGGATCCAAGATTCCACTTTGACGGCCAGCGCCGGTGACATAACGGTAGTGCTGTCGTCCAAGATCTCGGTGACGGTATTCGCGCAAAACGTAACCGGTGGCGGCGGCCGGATCATTTCCGATTTCCCGGAGATTCGTATGCAGCCGGCGACGCCGGGCGCTGTCCCGGCGATCGCGCAAGGCAGCCTCAACGGAGGCGGTCCGATGCTGCGAATTGTGGCCACTGGCGGTACGATCTATCTGCGTCGAGAAAAATAATTTTCGGAGGTTGCTGATGAAATGTTTGCTTGTCATCCTGGGGCTGGTTTGGTCGTTGTCGGCACAGCCCGCGCCACCCGCCCCCCCGGCGCCGAGGGCACCGAATGTTCAAGTCTGGACAAGCGGGGGGAGTTTCTTAGGGGTTGGGGTTGCGGAAATCACCAGCGAACGCGCCAAAGCCTTGAACCTGAAAGAAGAGTATGGCGTTGAAGTGACCCAAGTGGATGAAGATAGTCCCGCCGCCAAGGCCGGGCTGCAGCGAGGCGATGCGATTCTCGAGTATAACGGCCAGCGCGTGGATGGGATTGAACAACTGCAGCGGCTGATTCGGGAAACGCCCGCCGGACGGAACGTCAAGCTGGCGATCGGCCGCAACGGCGGCACGCAGACGCTGACCGCCACAGTGGGGTCGCGCCGGTCGCGAGCGAAAGAGTTCTTCGGACCGGATATCCTGGACCTGCCGGAGATCCATATTCCGGACATGCCTGGCATAGTGGGGATGACCCACGGTGCGCGGTTGGGTATCGACGGCGAATCGCTGGGATCGCAACTTGCAGAATATTTCGGCGTGAAGGAAGGCGTTTTGGTGCGGTCGGTTGTCAAGGGCTCGGCGGCGGAAAAGGCTGGCATCAAGGCCGGAGACGTGATCTTGAGAGTGGACAAGACAAAGGTCGCCACGGCTGGAGAAATCTCCGGTGCGCTGCGGGCGGCCCGGACTTCTCCGTCCTTTCCGGTCGAACTCAAGCGGGATCGCAAGGACGTGACGGTGACCGTTTCCATGGAGCAGGCATCTAACGGCGAGCGGCACGAGCATGCAGTTGTTCAAGATCGTCCGATCTAGGCGGCGCTGTTAATGAAACTGCACCGTTGAATCGCGCCTCACGCCGGGAATCGTGTCGGCTTCGGGCCCCTTGGTGGTCCATGCTTGGGAACGGTGTC
The DNA here is from genome assembly GCA_035314765.1 of Bryobacteraceae bacterium. Classification (GTDB taxonomy): domain Bacteria; phylum Acidobacteriota; class Terriglobia; order Bryobacterales; family Bryobacteraceae; genus DATFZA01. Next base: position 29,249 of record DATFZA010000826.1, on the reverse strand, counting down.
GTGCTTCGGCGCCTGAGAGTGGTGTCGGGCTTCACGCCGAGTCTGATCGGGCCTAGATCGCAAATTGCGTCAGACCTCACGCCCGGGCAATGGCGCCGGACTCAAGCCCGGGAGTCGTGTCGGTTTTCGTGGCCCCTGGCGGTCCATGCTCGGGAACGGTGTCGTGCTTCGGCACGTGAGAATAGTGTCGGGCTTCACGCTCTCGAATCTCATCGGGTTTCGATCGCGAATACGTCAGACCTCACGCCCGGGCGCCCGTTTGAGCGACAGTTCATGTATCTTGAGCAGCAATTCAACCTCGCGCCGGGGCAGACGCAAGGTCGCGGCGATGTGGTCCGGAGCATCCCCGCGCCGCGAGAGGCGCAGAACGTGGGTCCTCTTATTGAGGTTCAGTCCCGTTGGCGGTAGCATCCCGGCCGGCTCCAGCATTCCGGGCATCGGATTCGAAAATATCAACGGGCCGCGTTCTTCGATTCGCGCGGCGAGTTCATCGAGGCGCGTATTCAGACGCTTTATTTCTCCTGGTTCGGTTTCCGCTTCCGCTTTCTTCCGCCGCGGCGAGGAAAGAGCGAGACGGGCGATCTCCGTCTTGAATTGGATAAAGAACCACAGCGTGGCGCTCAGACCCGCCGCCGTGAGCGCTAGGGGCGCGAGTGAGAAGAGTGTTTGGCTGGACATAGCTATCACTGGATAGAGTGTCTTTTTGGAGCGCTGCTCCCTTGCAGGGCAGCGGCCTTATTTGAGACTTTGCAGCCGCTCCTGACGGCTGACGACCTGGCGAATGCGCACGCCGAAATTGCCTTCCACCACGACGACTTCTCCGCGGGCGATGACACAGTTATTGACAATCACCTCGACTGGTTCCGAAACGCTACGGTTCAATTCCACAATGGAACCGGTGGTCAGCTTCAGTACGTCTTTGAGCGGCAGTTGGGCGCGGCCAAAGGAGACGCTGACCGGCAGCTCGACATCGAGCAAGAGATCCATGCTTCGGCCGCGCTCGGCTCCTAGTGCGGTTGGCGGCGTTGGCTCCGGTTTGGCGCCGGCGCTGAAGGACAGCAACAGGTTGACTAGACTTTCCGAACCAGCCAGCAACAGCTCCTGATCGCTATCCTCGATGCGGAAGCGAATGGAAGTGTAAACGGCGTCCTCTGGCGGAGGCGGGCCTTCCACCCCGGACGCAGCCAGAATCTCTCGTCCCGCCTGTTTGGACAAGGCGCGCGCCAGGCCAGAGGCGGCCTGATTCAGCATTTCCGCGCAGGTTCCCTGGATATCTTCCGGCGAGGGTGCATCGACACCGGCCGCGGCGAGAATGAAAGCGCCAATGTTCGCCCACTGTTGCGAGCCAACGAAGAAGCTGGCGCCAGGGCCCTGCCCCAAGTCGAATCGGTACCAAACCGGTTGCGGCTGGCCGGGTTCAGGCGCCGGCACGGCTTCCTGGACATTCGTCTCGGGCCGTGAACCGGCCATTGCTTCCCAAGCTTCGCCGAATTGGCCTTTCCAGACCTCAACCAGAGCGGCGAACATGTCGTCGGAACTAGCCGCCATGGCGATAGGAACCCTTTTCAATGGGCCAACGCTTATCGAGGTAAGCGCGTAACCGCAAGATTGCTTGTGATTTGAGTTGGGAGACCCGCGATTCGTGCAGGTTGATGATTTTGGCGATTTCCCTTAGGGTCAGTTCCTCGTAGTAGTAAAGGCTGAGCACCAGTTTTTCGGTGTAGGGCATTTTTTCAATGGAGTCCGCCAGTATGCGCTGCAATTCACTCCGTTCGAGCAGCCGGGAGGGCCAGTTTTCCTGGTCATCGGAGATGAATTTGAGGAGATCGCGGCCCTCTTCGTCGGGACGGGCGGATTCCAAGCTTCCCAGATTCACACCCCGCACATCCACCAGCCAGCTATGATACTCATCCAGGGGAAGGTCGAGTTCTTTGGCAATCTCGTCCTCCGACGCCGCCCGTTGTTCTCTTTGCTCTACAGCGGCGATCGCGCTCTCGATCTGTTTCACCCGGCGCCGCTGCTGGCGGGGCGCCCAATCCAATCCGCGCAGACTGTCGAGAATCGCCCCGCGAATTTTGTATTCGGCATAGGTCTTCAGCTTAACGTTGTGGCTTGGATCGAACCGGTCGATGGCCGCGATTAAACCCAGAGTTCCCGTGGAAATGAGGTCTTCTAAATTGACGCTTTCGGGAAGCCGTTCATGAATTCTTCGCGCGATCAAGCGGACTTGCGGCAGGTGTTCGAGAATCAGTTGTTCTCTCTCGGCTTCGGTGGTTTCCGGGCTGTAGGTCTTCATGCGGTGTCTCGGGGCATTGTCAGTGGCAGCGGCAATGGCAGCCGAAGCGGCCAGGCAGAAGTTCTTTCATTACGCAGCAGCCGCCCCCGCTGTCTGGGCCGCGCAATTCGCGGCGTGCGCCGGTGGCCGAGCCATCGGCTCTTGCTCGGTGATTGCTCCGCAGTCCGCCAGTGTCTGGAGCACCCGGTCCGCGATCGGCCCCGGGGCGGCGGCGCTGAGATCTTCCGGAATCTGTTGGCCCCAAGACAAGAAGGAAATGGGTTTTCTCAGCGTCAGGCTCAGATTGACGATGCCGCCCAACGCGTTGGTTTCATCGAGTTTGGTAAAAAGCAACTTGCGGGGCGAAAAGATCTCATATTGATCGGCGATGCGTTCCTGATCCGTTTCTCGCATAGAGGCCGGCAGCACCAGATGGACGTCCAACTCGCCATGAGCCGCAAATACCCCGGCCCAAACAGTTGCATCTTCCATATCCGTCATGGCAAAGCCGGGCGTATCAAGGAAGGCAGTGTCGTTGGGGCGAAGATTTTCAAGGGCTGGAGACAGCGCGGATGGGGTCTCAATCACCTGGAAGGGAACACCGAGGATGGTGGCATACGACCGAAGTTGGTCGGCTGCGGCAATGCGCAGCGTGTCGATGGTAAACAGCGAACATAGCCGCCGTTGAGCCAGGCACTCGCGAATGGCTAATTTCACCAGTGAAGTAGTCTTGCCGGACCCAGGCGGCCCGATCAACGCAACGATGCGCGTGCGGCCTGAGCCAAGCGTGGGATTCGTCAAAATGAACGATGCTAGTTCCGACCGGGCGAGCCGGACAGCATCCCGTTGCGAATCGGTTGGCGACAGTTGGAGGGAAAGGCGCAACACGATATCCTGGGCCAGGTCTGTGGAAAGGCCGGCATCGCACAACGCCTGATAAATTGCCGGCAGTTCGGGGAGCGTTGTTGTACCGGACAGTGTGCCGGACATGAGCCCGCTAGTGGCAAAAAGCCCGCTCGAACCGCCGATCAATCTTGCCAGGCTTTCCATCTGTTCGCGCAGACGGCTCATTTCGCGCGCGAGCGTGACTGGAGTCGAACTGGCGCCTCCCGTCAAACCTCCGGCTCTCGTTAAGCCGGCGGCACGGGCCAGGGAGGGACGAGGCGCTTCTCGATTCAGGTCTCGATTCAGGTCCCGATTCAGGTCCCGATTCAGGTCTCGATTCAGGTCCCGATTCAGGGCCCGATTCAGGTCCTGATTCAGGGCCGGGGTCCGGGCTGGAGTCGTTGCCGGAGCCGGCGCTGGGGTCAGGCGAGGATCGGCAGGATTAATCCCGGGCGCGACCGCGCAGACCACCTCGTACGAGCCGAGGTGCCGCAACTCCCCTTCCGTGCGGCGGGAATTCAGGAGCATGGCTTCGGGACCCAATTCCTGGCTGGCTTGGGCCATCGCTGCCTCTATGCTTTCGGCGAAGAACGATTTTATTCGCATAATTCAGACGAGCCCATCATTCCCTTTTTCCAGAAGGCCCTTTTTCCAGAAGGCCCTTTTTCCAGAGGCCCCTTTTTCCAGAAGACATGCATAGCGCGGCGCCGGCTCATCAGCCGGCGGCGCCCAACGACAACATCTTGACGCCGGGCGGCACTTCGTTGTGCGAAATCACCGACAGATTGGGAAGGGAGTTTTCGACCAGCTGCCTAAGAAAGAACCGGCATCCCGAACTAGCTATCACCACCACAGGAGCGTTGCCTGCACCGATCCGCGCGGTGATCCGGTCCAGGATTTCGCGAATGCGCTGTGGCGCGAGGTTCAGATGACTCGAGTTTTCGGTGTGTTCGACGCCGGACTCCAGGGCCTGCTCCGTGCCCGCATCGAGCAGGTAGGCGGCCAGTTCGCCGCGATCGTTCAGATATGGCTTGACGATCTGTCTGCGGATCGCCTGGCGCGCGTATTCCGTCAATAGTACCGTATTCTTCGTGACCAGAGCGGCCTCTCCCAATGCTTCCAGAATGCTGCCCGCGTCCCGAATCGACACGCGCTCTCGCAACAGGTTCTGTAAGACTTTCTGCACCGCTGCCAATGGAAGCAGTTTGGGGACCAAATCTTCAATCAGCTTCGGATTTTGTTCGCCGACGCGATCGAGGACTTTTTTGGCATCCTGGCGCGAGAATAGTTCGTGCGCGTGACGGCGAGCCAGCTCACCCAGATGGGTCCCCAGAATGCTGATCGGATCGACCAGAGTATAGCCGGCCCTGCGGGCTGCGTCAGCGTTTTCCGAAGCGACCCAGAAGGCAGGTAAGCCGAAGGCGGGCTCGTGAGTTGGCAGTCCATCGAGCGGCTGGGCGTGGTCGCCCGCTTGTATCGCCAACTGGCAACCGCTGGCGAGTTCAAACCTAGCCAGCCCCACGCCTTTGAGCGAGACCAGGTATTCCCTTGATTTCAGACTTAAATTGTCCGTGACTCGAACCGGCGGCAGAATGTAGCCAAGCTCGGTTGCCAACTGCCGGCGGATGCTGCCAATCCGCCGGATCAACTGAGAGTTTTGCCCGTCCTCGACCAGATTGATCAGGCCAAGTCCGACCTCCACCGCAATGGGCTCGACCGTTAGCAGGGATTCCAGGTTTTCGCGGGCCGATGCCGGTTGCGGTGATGCCGCTTTCTCGACGGTGGCGGTTTTTTGGCGTACACGCCACGCCACTATTCCGACTGCCGTTCCGAGAACCAGGAACGGGAGTTTGGGAAGACCGGGAAAGACGGACATCGCCACCAGCACGCCGGACGCCAGGAATAAGGGCTGAGGCCGGCCGAACACTTGCCTTTGGAAATCCAATCCCAATGTGGCTTCCGAACTGGCACGAGTGACGATCAAGCCGCCCGAGACCGAAATCATCAAAGCCGGGATCACTGTGACCAGACCGTCTCCGATGGTGAGAATGGTATACGTCTGGATAGCTCGCTTTAGCTCCAAGCCATGTTGCAGCACGCCAATGAGAAAGCCGGCAATGATGTTGATCGCGGTTATCAGGATGCTCGCCACGGCATCTCTTTGGGTGAAGCGCGAAGCACCGTCCATCGCGCCGTAAAACTCCGCCTCGCTGGCCAGACCCTTGCGGCGGGACCGCGCTTCGGTTTCGTCGATCAGTCCGGCATTGAGGTCGGAATCGATCGACATTTGCTTCCCCGGCATAGCGTCCAGGGTGAAACGCGCGGTCACCTCCGAGATGCGGACCGCGCCATGGTTGATGACGACATATTGAATGGCGATCAGCACCAGGAAAATTACCACGCCAATGATATAGTTGCCCCCGACCACAAAGGCGCCGAAGGACTCAATGACCTCGCCCGCGGCCGATGTCCCCGAGTTGCCGTTAAGCAGGATCAGGCGCGCCGATGAAACGTTTAGCGCCAGACGGAATAACGTCATCAGCAGCAACAGGCTGGGAAAGACGCTGAATTCGACCGGTTTCACGATATACATCGAGACCAGCAGCACAATCACCGACAGAGTAATGTTGGTGCTGATGAGAATGTCGAGGAGAAACGTCGGCAGCGGCAGGATCATCGCCAGGATGATGGCTAATACCGAAAGGGGAACGACCAGCTCGCCCACGCTGGGAAGCGAGAGCGCGGGACGTTTTGGAGCAGCGCCAGTGCTGGGAGCGATACGCGCGGGAACCGCCATCAGGCTCTCCCGCGATTCATCAGTTTAAAGATGTAAGCCAGGATTTCGGCTACGGCCCGGTAGAGGTGCGGCGGAATTTCCTGTCCGACGTCGGCCGATTTGTACAAAGCTTGCGCCAGTGGTTGATTTTCCACAATCGGCACCTGATTACTTATGGCGATCTCGCGAATGCGCCTAGCGAGATAGTTTTTCCCTTTTGCCACCACTTGCGGCGCCGCCATTTTCTCCAGCTCATAACGGATGGCGACCGCGTAATGGGTGGGATTCACGATCACCGCCGTGGCGGCGGGAACCGCCTTCATCATGTTGCGCCGCGCGGCGTCGCGCTGCAGGCGCCGGATTCGGGCCTTGATTTCCGGACTGCCTTCACTTTCCTTCTGCTCTTGCCGGATTTCCTGCTTACTCATCCGCAGAGACTTGGTGAAGCGGCGTTGCTGCCGGATCATGTCGAGCACTCCCAGGAGTACGAAAGCAAAGGCAGCTCGCCAAAAGAACGTCAGCAGGGAGTGCGAAACCACCGCCAACCCGGCGGCGAAGCTCAGCGAAGGCAAGCGGAGGTAGGCCTCAAGGTTGTCCCGGGCGATTCCGTACAGAGCCAGACCGATGACCGGGAAGAGGATGGCCGCTTGCAGCGCGGCGGCGAAATTCTGTGCGGGCAGGTCTTTCAATTTCTTCAGAGGATTGAGCCGGCCGATATCGGGCGCCAGCATTTGCGGAGAGAATCCGAAACGGGTCACGCCGAGTTGCGCCGCGAGCCCCACCAAAGCCATAACGGCCCCCGCGAGCAGAACGGGATAGAAGACACGAATCAGGGCCGCGCGGTAGAGCCCGGTGAGAAACCGCAGCGTAATCGCCGGACGGAACGCAGCCTCCAGTATCTGGTGAATCAGGCTTCGCAGATGATCCATCAGTTGGGGAGTCCAGAAGCGAAGCAGGGCGACGAACGCGAGGAACTGAGCGGCGCCCGTCAGTTCCCGGCTCGCTGCAAACTGGCCTTCGCGCCGGGCCTTCTCCCGGCGCCGCTTGGTCGGTTGCTCTGTCTGGCCGTCTGCCACTACGGCTCCAGGAGCCCGCCCAGCGCCGCGAACATGCGAGTTCCGGTTTTCTCGATCATGGCCGGATAAAAGCTCAACGACCCGGCCAGCATCAGGAGACCGGCCAGCAGCTTGATCGAAAACGAAAGCGGCAACAATTGAAGCTGGGCCTGGATACGTCCCAACACGGCAATTGCCAAGTCCACCAGCAGCAGGAGCGCGAGCACGGGCAAGGCCAAACGCAGACCGGTAACAAAGATACCGGCTCCCGCGCGGATCAGCGCATCGGCTACGGGCGCGCGCGCCGGCACGCTGCCGGGTGGCAGGATCTCGAAACTCCGCACCAATATCCGGATTACCTGCCGGTCAAAACCCAGCACGCAAAAGAGCAGGCCTCCCAAGAGCTCGGTCAAAACTTGCAGCAGCGTCGAGTCCGCCTGGCTCTCCGGATTCACAATCGAGGCGTAGGAGAAACCCGCGGGCAGCTCGATCAGATGCGCCGCCATTTGGAGCGATTCGAGGAGGAGCGAGACCGTGAGTCCAATCAGCAGACCAGTGACCGCTTCCGAGGCGGCCCAGAACGCCAGCATGCTGACCGAGGGACTGACCACTGGCGGGACCACTGGCATGAGCATGACGGTCAAGGCCAGCGCCAGCACCACCCGGCTGGCATCCGGGCCGGCTTGCGCGCCGGGAATAGGCGTGAATACGAGAACTCCGCTCACCCGGGCCAGCACCACCAGGAAGGCATACAGCGTGGAGAGATGGATGCTCAATTCAGTGTGCATAACGGCCTAGCTCCCCCCACAGGGAGACGGTGTAGGCGATCAACTGGCCGGCCATCCAGGGCAGCAAGAGCAGCAATCCCAATAGAAACGCCGTCAACCGTGGCACGGCCCCAAAGCTGGTGTCCTGGATGGACGTCAGCACCTGCAAAATACTGACCACCACGCCGGCGATCAAGCCGAGGAGCAGCAGCGGCATCGCCAGCCAGAAGGCCTGCAACAACGCTTGTCGAAACAAGTGAACCGCCATTTCGGGGGCCATCAGTAGAAGCTCTTCAGTAGAAACTCTTCATCAGGGAGCCAACCACCAGGTTCCAGCCATCCACCAGCACGAACAGCAGGATCTTGAGTGGCGCCGAAAGCATTACGGGCGGCAATTGAACCATGCCGACCGATAGGACGACCGAAGCCACCACCAGATCGATGATGAGGAATGGCAAGTACAGAATTGCTCCGATCTGGAAGCCGGTTTTCAACTCCGATAAGACGTAGGCCGGGATCAGCACATTCAACGAAAGATCCATGGGACGCGCGGGCGGTGGCCCGTGGGTCAGTTTGAGAAACAACTGCGCGTCTGGTTCGCGAACAAAGCGCGCGAGAAACGCCTTCAGTGGGCGGGAGCCTTGGTCGAAGGCCTCGAGCGAGGTCAGCTCTCCCCGCTCCATGGGTTTCCAACCCTGGGCGTACATCTGTTCCACCACGGGCTGCATGATTAGGATGGTCAGGAACAGAGACAACCCAATCAGAACCTGGTTTGACGGCGTACTCTGTGTGCCTAAGGCCTGCCGGAGAAAATGCAAGACGACCGTGATTCGAAGCAAAGGCGTCACCGCCATAATGACCGCGGGCAGCACGGTCAACAGAGTCAGAAGAACAACGATCTGCAGAGGAAGGCTGAGAGTTTCCGTTCCTTTGACATTCATCAGGCTCACACCCGAGAGACTTCGCGGCTGCGCCAGCAGAGCCCCGGATGAACCGGCGGCAAGAGGGATCCATTTCCTCATTTGAAATTTTCCTGCGGCGCTCTTCCAACGCTCCTGCGGCGCTCCCCCGGCGCCTCTTTCCCGTTCTCCTCTGCGGTCTCTTCCGCCGGCGTGATCAATTCGGACAGGAGGACCACTCCGGCGCTATGCGCGGCAAGCAGAAAAGTGCGCGCGCCCGCGCGCACTAAATGCAGCGAGTTCGCCGGCGTTAGCGTCAGGCGATCTAGCTGGACGAGGCTTCCAGTCTTCTTTCCCGGTTTGAACGGAAACGATTTGACCCGGAACGGCAGCCGGCTGCTCAAAGACGCGGTTCCGGATCTCGATCGTGACAGCCACCCCAGCGCCAGAAGTAGGCCCAAAACAAACATGACCGCAAAGAGGTCGCGCATCCAGTCCACGTCATTCCTCCACGTTATTCCTCCGCCACGAAGTCCGTGATCCGGACCCCGACGGCGTCTTCGATGATCACGATCTCGCCATAACCAACCAAGGTTCCGCCGACCAGGATGTCTATGTTGTCGCCAGCGGAACGGGTCATTCTAATCACGCTATCCTCCTCCAATTGCAGAATCTGGGCGATCGTCATCACCTTGCGGTCCAACTCGACTTCGACGTCGATGGGGACGTCGGCGAGATGCCCAATTTCATCGAGTGGAATCAAAGCCTCTCCCGCGCCCGGTTTACTGTATGAGGTTGATGGTGGCCTGAGTAAGCGTGTTCACTGTTGTCACGACTTTGGCGTTCGCCTGATAGGAACTCTGAAACACAATCAAATCGGTCAATTCCGTCGCAATATCGACGTTCGAGGACTCGACAGCGCCGGCCGTTACGGAACCGCGCCCGCCGGTTCCCGGAGTTCCAACCGCGGGAAGCGACGTCAGGGCGCTGATGCCATACTCGTTGTTGCCTTCGGCAATCAGAGATTGCGGATTCCGGATGGTTGCCATTGCCAGCTGCGCGACAACGGCTGTCTGGCCGTCGGAATACTGGGCCTCGATCGTGCCCCCATCGGAAAGGCCGACGCTAACCAACTGCGCGGCGGCGGAACCATTTTGGCTAACCGCGGAAACCGACGAAGCCTGAGCGAATTGTGTGATGTCGGGCGTGGTTCCGTTGTACAGATTCCAAGATAGGCTCAGATCCGAGGCGCCGTCGGCCAATCCTTGAACCTGAAACACTGGCGATGGATCGGTTGATGCGGGAGAAACCAGGTTGCCGTTGGAGTCGAAGGTGATGCTGCCCGTCAAAGGCGTGGCCGGAGGGTTGGCCACGTCGGCGTCGGGCACGGAGAGAGAGTAGTTCCACTGACCTATCGTCGCCGGGTCTTTGGTGAAGGTGGCGGTGACGGTGTGCGCGTTGCCGAGCGAATCGAAGACCTGGAGAGAGGTAGAAAAAGTCGCATCGGTCGACCCCACCGCGGCCGCAGCATTAAGGTTCAGACTGAGCGAAAACGATGTGGTTGGAACCGGCGCCGCAGACGAATTGGTAGGTACGGAAATATTGCTGATGGGTGCGTTGGTGTTGAGCACGCCGTTGGTCACCGTCCACCCCTGCACATTGTCCCCGGTCGCGGTAGTGAGCAGGCCCTGACTGTTAATTTGGAAGTTTCCGGCGCGGGTGTATTGCGTGGCGCCGGCGGCGGTCTGTACCACGAAGAATCCATTACCCTGAATGGCCGCATCCAAAGCGCCCGAGGTGGTCTGGAGGGCGCCTTGGACGAAGTCAAACTGGGTGGTGGGATTCCCGACCCCAAAACCGACCTCTGTTTGCCCGGAAGCCGAGCCCCCCATGGACTGCGTGAGCAGGTCATGAAAGGAAACTTCACTGGCTTTGAAGCCAAGCGTGTTGAGATTGGCCAGATTGTTGCCGACAACATCAATCGCCGTTGAGGTTGCGCTCAAAGCCGATAACGCGGTGGTCAATGAAGTAAACATGTTTGCTCCTAAGTGGTTTTGGTCGGGGGTGTCGAGGACGTCCCGCTTGACGGCGCAGTGTCAGTGTTAATCTTGTCCAGGTCCTGGCGCATTTGCACCTCTTGTTCGAGCGAGCTGAACTGGGCCAGTTCCGATACGAATTGCATCGGGTCGGTGGGTTGGGTTGGGTCTTGCTTCTGGAGTTGCGCGACGAGCAGTTGAAGAAAGACCTGTTCGTTCGCTAATCCACTGGTGGCCGACGCCGCAGTTGCCGCTGCACTGGTGGAGGCCGCCGGGGAACTCGCGCTGTTAACTGTATTGCTAGTTGAATTGACGATCATTGAAGTTGAACCTCGTCTAGTGAGAAGCTTGGCGAATGATCCAGGAGCGGCTGCGGCCGGCGCCGGGGTTCCTGTTGATTCTGCTGATGGGACGAGTTGCCGGGAGTATGTTCGTCCGGCCCGGAGTGGTCTGGCCCGGACTGGCCTGGCCCGGACTGGCTCTGGCCAGCGTTACCCGGTTGATTCAAGCCAACGAAATGGCTGGCTTCGATTCGTTCTGACGGAACTGCCGTCTCGGCTTGATATCCGCGGCCTTCCAACCGCCCCACCAACTCTCCCAAATCCGAACGGAGCGACGCGGCCAGTTCCGGACTTTCCGATCGCACGGAAACCAGGATCCTGCCTCCCCGGTCCGATAGCCGAATATCGACATTCGGCATTTCCGGACGACTCAATTTGACCGATATCTCTCTTGCCGCTTGTGGCTGGTTCGGCAGACTTGTTTCAGTCTTTGATTCGAGTTTCGCTGTTGCCGGATTATTTTCGCTAGGCTGCGGCTTAACTGGGGAGATACTTCCGCTGGGAGTAGCAATTATCGGAATATTGGCAACCTGTTCAGGGGCAATCTGTCCGGGGGCGACCTGTCCGGGGGCGGCCTTCTCAGCCGGTGGATTGATACTCTCGGCCGTGACAGGCGGCCTATTTGCATCCGTTCGTAAGCCAGGCTCGGCTTGCTGATTTTCAGCGGGATTCCTCGGCGCACCGTCGCCTGAATTCCCCGGCGCTGGCGGCTGGACTGCTATTTCCTCAGAATTCATGCCCTGGTTGCTGGCGTCAGTTGACTGCAGCTTAGACTGCGGTTCGGGCACGTCGGCTGGCCTTTCGTACGGGTCTACCGCGACCAGCCGCACGCTCAGCCCGGCCGCAAGCGTTCCCGGTTTTGGGATCATCCCACCAGCGTTGAGATCGGCGTTTGTATGGCTGTGCGCATCCGAAGCCGCGAATCCGTCAAGAGGCGTCAAGATCGCCTTAAAGGCCAGCTTTCCAAGAGGAGAAGACTCTAGCTCGACTGCGGATCGCTTCTCGGCTGGCGGAGGTGCCTGCGAGGAGAGGCGGCCATCGCCGGAGAGTAACGGGGTTGGTTGTACCGCGCCTGCCGGAGGACTACCTGCTGGAACGTTGGAAGGGAGGAGTTCCTGAGATTGCTGATGTTCGGCGACGGCGGGCGGCGTTTTCTCAACCAGGCTATTGGCAGCCAGGCTATTTGCAGCCAGGCTATTTGCAACCAGGCTATTTGCAGCCAGGCTATTTGCAGGCAAACTAATGACACTCGGGATAATTGCACTCGGGCCAATTGCACTCGGGCTAATTACACTCAAGCCAAGACCAAACGAAAAAAGCAGAGGAATGGATTCGGCAGGCGACCTCGATGCTAGCGGAGTCACCGGCCAGACCGAATCGGTCTTGACATTAAGTTTAGGGGAGTTCTCCTTGGAGTTAGGTCGCTGTTGCACCAGTGGATGCGACGTAATGATAGCGCTACGGGACGTGTCGGCTATTAAATTCCGTTCGCTAGCTGGTATCAAATTCCCCCCGCTGCCGCACAGAGTCTGACTTTGATCGCACATTTCCGGAGCGACTAAGCCCGGAGCGACTAAGCCCGGAGCACTTACCGCGGGACTGATTAGCTCCGGGTCGCCTTGGGGCAAGGGTGGGGGAAGGACCGGAGGCGACAGCGCAATCTCAGATGTATCAGCCGGCGTTTTGTCTTGTTGGCTCAATTCGCCTCGGGCTGAGTTCGCTTGTGCTGAGTGGTCTTGGGAGTTGTCCCGGCGAGCGCCGAGCGGATGAGTGGAACTTTCGCCCGACGCGCCGCTACTGACAAAAGATTGGCTGACTGCGTTGGGGCTCGCGCGTTTCTGCGCCTGGCAGCCCGAGTTCCCCGGACACAGCGGTTGGATGAGATCCTTCCGGTTGTTGAGAGCGGCGTCGGGCGGAAGAATGCCGGCTTCGCCGCGGAGTACCGTCAGGAAGTTGCCCAAGTCAGTCAAGAGCCCGTTCGGCTCGGCGGTTCGCCTGGAAGGGACACCTGAAAGAACACCGGAAGAAATGAAGGGGCTGTGAGACGCGGTGGGGAAGGCGGCTAATTGCACGGGAAGGCCGGGAGCATTCCGAATGCCAATGAAGCCACGTTACCTTTTCACCCTTTTACGAACCCGGTCTGTGCCAAAAAAGTGACTTCAGTACCGTTTTGACAACGGTTTGTCGCGCTCCACGCGTTCCATAGTGGACATATCGGCAAAAATAAGGACGATTTGCGGATTCTCTCCAAGGCACTAAGATTGCAACAACCACAACAGCTATGGACCCACTGACGACTGCGGCGGCTAGCGGAATGCGGTCCCGGATGGAAGCGCTCGACGTGCTGGCCAATAACATCGCCAATACGTCCGTTCCGGGTTTCAAGATCGACCGCGAACTCTACAATGTGTACCACTCATCCGAGGCTTTCGAAGACACCGATCAGCCGGTGATCCAGAAGAACTGGACGGATTTCGCCCAGGGCTTTCTCGGTACAACGGGCAGCCCACTAAATTTGGCGTTGGAAGGAGCAGGCTTTTTTGTCGCGAACTCCCCGTCTGGCAAGCTCTACACGCGCACCGGTGCGCTCAAGATATCCAAAGAAAATGAACTCGTCACGGCGGAAGGATATACGGTCCAGGGACAAGATGGCAAGCCAATCCAACTCGATCCACTACAGCCGATCGAGATAGATGTGCAGGGCGTGGTACGCCAAAGTGGCACGGACGTAGGACAATTGGCCGTCGTTGCGTTTAAGGAGCCGGGGATCTTGTCGAAACGCGGCTCCACTTATTTCTCCAGTCAAGCAGCGCCTGAGCCCTCTAGCGCGGCGGTGCGGCAGGGACAACTCGAAGGCGCCAACGGCGAGCCGGCCGAAAGCGCGGTCCGCCTGGTGAGTGTCATGCGGGAGTTTGAATCGCTCAAGAAGGCGTTGTCGGTAGGCCTGGACATGAATCGCCGCGCGATTGAGGACGTTGCAAAAGTGAGCTAGTTCAGCAGTCGGCATCATGCAGAGAGCAAGAAAAGCGGGAAGACAAGAGTAGCGGGAAGACAAGAGTAGCGGGAAGACAAGAATGATTCGAGCATTGTATAGCGCAGGCAGCGGGATGACCGCACAGCAGATGAATGTTGACACGATCGCCAACAATCTGGCCAATTCGAATACCACCGGATTCAAGACACGCCGCATGCAGTTTCAAGATCTCCTTTATCAGAATCTTGTCCAGCCAGGATCGTCGGCGGGTTCGCAGACCCTTGTCCCCAGTGGTTTGCAGATCGGCATGGGAACTCGCGCGGCCTCCAACGAGGTCATATTTACTCAAGGAAGTTTTCAGGAAACGGACAATCCTCTGGATTTAGTGATCCAAGGCAAGGGGTTCTTCCAGGTGCGGGAACCATCCGGACAAACCGCCTACACCCGCGACGGAAGTTTCCAGATGGATAAAGATGGCAACATCGTCGACGCCGGCGGTAACCAGCTGATCCCGAACATCAACATTCCCGCGCAAGCGCAGTCGGTCACGATCGGTTCGGACGGCACAGTCACCTACACGCAGCCGGGCCAAACCACCTCGCAAACAGCCGGGCAGATCCAGTTGGCGAACTTCACCAACCCGGCTGGATTGAACAGTATCGGGAATAATCTTTTTGAACCTACCGACGCCTCCGGCGACCCGACGGTGGGTAACCCCGGAGGACAGGAGGGTCTAGGCACTCTATTGCAGGGTTATACCGAAAATTCCAATGTCAGCGTGGTCCAGGAGTTTATCAACATGATTGTCAGCCAAAGAGCTTATGAGGCCAATACAAAAGTGGTGAAAGCCGCGGATGAAATGTACCAATCCGTGAACAACCTGGTGCCATGATCGCTCTTTGGTTTCTGCAGCTGATCTCGATGGCTCCCGCGCGCGGTTGTGTGCGCGTCTCCCAGGATCTTGTCCTCGCCCGGGATCTAGCCAAGCAGGCGCCTCAATTTGCCGCTTTGCAGCCCGATTTGCGTCTGACCTTTGCGCCTCTGCCAGGAACGCAACGCGTCTTGTCGCGGAGAGATCTGGCGGGTCTTCTGCACGGCAACGGCGTCGAACCATCCGGCGCGTTGTCACCAATCTGTATCGAGCGGGAAACTGCGCCGTTGAGGGAATCGGATTTGGCGGCGGCGATCGAGGAAGCGCTGAACTTCGCAAAGGACTTGCACGTTGAGATTGTGGACTATCCGCGCCAACCGATGCCTCCCGGTGTCCTCCGATTCAAGCCAGAAGCGGTAAGTTCGCGTTCCCTCGGGCGACCCGACCTGCCGATAATGTGGCCCGGCCGGTTGGTGTACGACGACCGGCACAGCATGTCCATTTGGGTAAAGGCGGTCATTTGGGTGGAGCACAAAGTTGTGGTAGCGGCGGAAGATCTGGCGCCGGGAAAGCCGATACAGCCGGGCAGTATCCGGATGGAAAACGCGCGTGAGTATCCTCTTGGCAATGCGGCCGCTCAGAGCATCGATCAGGTGGCTGGTCTCAGTTCCCGCTGTCCCATCCGTAAAGGAAGTCCGGTCTTTCTCTCGCAACTCGAACTGCCATGGGTCATCCTCAGGGGAGACAAGGTCGTGGTGACGGTCCTGGCAGGATCGGCGCACGTCAGTTTGGAAGTGGT
This sequence comes from Bryobacteraceae bacterium, assembly GCA_035314765.1. Taxonomy (GTDB): domain Bacteria; phylum Acidobacteriota; class Terriglobia; order Bryobacterales; family Bryobacteraceae; genus DATFZA01. Next base: position 13,571 of record DATFZA010000826.1, on the reverse strand, counting down.
GGCGCTCAGTTCCGGGCGTATCGGCGATGAGATTGCTCTGCGAAACCCATGGAACGGACGGACCTTCCGGGCCGTGGTGGATGCCAAGGGGATCGCAGTCGTACATCAAAGAGACATCCTGTGACCCGCTTGCTGCTCAGTTTGTTTGTCGCGAGCGGGGTCTTTGGCTGGCCGCTCAAAAAGGCCGCCAAGACTGAAGACGCCTCGGCTGCGAAGCTGGACAAGTACGTGAATGAAGTTAAGCTTCGTAGCCAGCAAACATCAACTGCTTCGGCGGGTTCCATGTATTCCACGCCATCCCGGTTGGGGGATGCGTTCCGGGACGTGCGGGCCGCGCAGCTCTACGATCTGGTGACGATAGTAGTGTCGGAAAGCACATCGGCCGTGTCGACAGGAGTCACGAATACGTCGCGGAAATCGAGCGTGGCCGCCGCGGTCACCTCGTTTCTGGGCAACACAAAACCGGCTGGCCCGTTGGCGAATCTTGCCAACACAACGAACAATCAACAATTACAAGGCCAAGGGACGACTTCGCGAACCAGTACCTTATCAACTACCCTTACCGCTGAGGTGATCGCAGTACTTCCCAATGGGAACCTAGTCGTACGCGGCCACCGGGAGATTGGCGTGAACTCGGAGCACCAGACCGTCACGATTCAAGGTGTGGTCCGCCCGGCCGACCTGACTCCCTTAAATTCGATCAACTCCGCCCAAGTGGCTCAACTCGAGGTGCGCGTGGACGGCAAAGGAGTGGTGGGAGATTCCATTAAGCGGCCGTTCATACTATATCGGCTCTTGCTGGGGCTGCTTCCATTCTGACGAAAAAATGTTCCTCGACGACGTTTCCTTGACGATGTTCCGCTGTGCTGACGATACGCTGTGCTGACGATACGCTGTGCTAACGATACGCTGTGCTGACGACGATACGATCTGCTGACGATACTGTGCTGACGAAAATGTGCCGATTCATTGCGATACTCGCGTGCTCGTTCGCGATAGCTGACGGAGCCGAGAGTCTGACGCGGCTCAAAGATCTGGTGTCGCTCGAAGGTGTGCGCGATAACCAACTCCTTGGCTACGGATTAGTCGTCGGCCTCAAGGGCACCGGGGATTCACGTCAAACCGTATTTTCCGCCCAGAGCCTGACGAACCTCCTGCAACGGATGGGCGTGTCCGTCAGCCCGAGCGCGATTCAGGTTCGGAACACGGCGGCGGTGCTGGTGACTTCGGACTTACATCCGTTTGCACAACCCGGTACTAGAATCGATGTGACCGTTTCCGCCATTGGCGATGCGACCAATCTACAGGGGGGAGTTCTTGTCATCACGGCGCTGAAGGGTCCGGATGGCGAGGTCTACGCAGCCGCTCAGGGCTCCGTGATTACGGGTGGCTTCTCGGCGGCCCAGACTGGTTCGAGCAAGACCGTGAATCATCCGACCGCCGGGCGAATCCCAAACGGCGCGATCGTGGAACGGGCGCCGCCGAGCATCTCGCCTACTAGTCACGTCCGCTTGCAACTGCGCTTAGCGGATTTCACGACGGCGGCCAGAGTCGCTGGCGTCATCAACCGGAAGTTCGGGGATGGGAAAGCGCGGGCCGAAAACTCCGGTACAGTTGTTGTCGAGGCTCCGCAGGAATTCGCCTCCAGGCCAGTTGAGTTTCTTTCCGTTATAGAAAACCTGACTGTCGAAACGGACCGCCCGGCAAAGATCGTGGTCAACGAGCGCACCGGCACGATAGTGATGGGCAAGGAAGTTCGGATCGCGCCGGTGGCGATCCTGCATGGGCCCCTTACGGTAGAAATCCGTACGATTCCCGAGGTCTCTCAGCCCGCGCCCTTGTCGGGCGGTCAAACCAAGGTTGTCCCGCAAACGACGATCTCGGCGAAAGAAGAAAAGGTCAAAAGTGTTGTGTTGCAACCGGGGGCCAGCGTTGAGGAGTTGGTGCGCGCCCTGAGCGCCATCGGCTCGACTGCGCGCGACATCATCGCCATTCTACAGAGCCTCAAAGCAGCCGGGGCGATCGAAGCCGAAGTGGAGGTCATATGACGATCACGCAGGCGTATCCTAACTTGCAGCCTAGTAAAGATCCGCTCAACGAGACCAAACGCATTGGGGAGGCCGCCAAGCAGTTTGAAGCCCTGCTGATCGGCCAGATGCTGAAGTCCGCTCGGGGCGTCGATGGAGATGGCCTAATGGGAACCGAGGACGAGACTAGTTCAGCGCTGATGGACATGGGTGTCGAACAGTTCGCTCAAACTTTAGCCAACCAGGGTGGCCTAGGTATGGCTAAGATGATAGTAGCCGGATTGGAGAGTCATGCGAATCGATGATGTAAATCGCTCACCGCTGCCACAGGCGGCTGAAAAAGCGAATCTGGGATCGGCCGCTCGCGGTCAAAGCGACAAGGCCGGGAACGGTTCGGACAATGCCGAAATTTCGCCGCTGGCAAGGGCTCTGCAAACTTCCGACCCGCCGCGGCTGGAGAAGCTGCGCCTCGATGTCCAGAGCGGCCAGTACCAGGTTTCCGGTGATCATGTTGCCAAAGCCATCATCAACGATGCTCTCTCAGAATGACGCTCTTGCAGAGTGATCAAACCGGCGCCCCGGCACTCAGAACTATGTAACTTTCTTGGCTGCTCGCGAATCCATTGGACGCTGGCTCGCTATCTCGTTAAAGGATAAGATACAATCGAGGAGTTACACTCAGTTCGCCCCGATTATGATTGGACGAATCGCCGCTGGTTTAGTGCTTAGCCTGCCGCTCCTTGGGGGGTGGCATTCCGTTGGTCCGTTTGGTGGGGCTGCCGCCGTCGTGCAGGTCGATCCACACCACCCCGATGCAGTCTTGGCGGCGACCAACAATGGACTCCTTTTTCGCTCCGGCAATGCCGGGGCATCGTGGAGTTCTGTTCGTTTCCCCGCTCAACTCCATTGCGTTTTGCATGCCTTCTTGCTTGACCCGCAGCACGCAAACACTTATTTCGCAGCAGTATCCGGAGAAACCCCGGATATTTCCGGTCTGTTCAAGACGGTCGACGGGGGTGCCTCTTGGACCTTGCTTCCAGGATTAGCCGGCAAGGAAGTCTGGTCGATTGCGTTTTCTCCCAGCGATTCCCGGACCATGGCTGCCGGGACGCATGGTGGCATACTCCTTTCTCGCGATGGCGGTATGACTTGGAAAGCGATTTCCGATTCCACCAATAGAGAAATGGAGGTGGTCGTTTCGCTTGCGTTTGACCCGGTGGACAGCCGGACCTTATTGGCGGGAACACCCCACCTTCCATGGAAAACGACCGATGGGGGGGCCACTTGGTTTCCGGTGCATAGCGGCATGATTGACGATTCGGACGTTTTTTCGATAAATGTCGACAGCCTGCATCCCCAACGAGTCTTCGCTAGCGCCTGTAGCGGAATTTACAGCAGCCCCAACGGGGGTAACTCGTGGACCAAGCTGACGGGCGCGCCAGGGGCCTCCTACCGCACTTATTTCATCTCGCTCGATCCCCGGGAACCGCAGGTGGTCTTTGCGGGCACGACGCACGGCTTGGTGAAGTCGACTGACGGCGGGCACACTTGGCGGCAACTTTCCACGCATCTGACTCGGTTTGTCGCCTTCGATCCGCACCACCCGCAGCGAATTTATGTCGCCACCGACGACGATGGCATCGAACGCAGCGATGATGAAGGAGCGACGCTACAAGCGATGAACGAGGGGTTCTGTAACCGGCACCTCCCGACGTTTGCGGCCGCGGGTGACTCGTTATACACCGACGCTATCTATGAAGACATTCAAGGCGGCGTCTATCGGCTTACCGGAAAGAGCGGCCAGTGGGAGCAAATGGCTTCCCCATCTCATTTGAAGGGTGTGCAACTGTTGGCGCTGGCTTTCGATGGCACCAACCGGTCGCGTTTGTATGCAGCCGGTTATAACTCGCTGCTCGAATCCAACGACGCCGGAAAGTCCTGGACTGCGTTGCCCGGTTCTTTTGCGAAATCCCGCGTAACCGCGATGCTGGGTCCGGAGCAAGATTCACAGTTCTTACTGGTGGCAACCGAGGGTGGCGTGTATCGCAGCGCCGATTCCGGTAAGAACTGGAAGCGAATTCTTTTGACCGGGGAGCCACAGCGAGTTTTGAATTTCTCCCGGCTGGAAGGCAATCGCATCGCGGCGATTACTACAGCAGGTCTTTTGATATCCTTAAATGGCGAGCAATGGGAAGCTGCTGGACCGTTGCCGGATCAGGCGCAGATTCTGGGCGCGATTTCGTCCGGGGAGGTGCTTATCGCAGCGTCATCCAAAGGTTTGATGCGTTCCAGTGACGGCGGTCAGCATTGGCAACTCGTTACCAACGGTCTGGATCCTAGCACGGTGAGAGCCATTTGCCGGCATCCCCGTGAACCGGGCGTCCTCTTTGCGGCCCAATACAGCGATGTTTTCGAGAGCCGCGACAACGGCCGGAGCTGGACCCGTATTTCACCAGCAGAACCAAGAATTTCGATCAAGGAATTAGCGATTTTGCCCGACCGGGCGGATCGGTTGTTCGTCCTGACGCAACGTCAAGGCGTTTTTGCTCTCCCCCTGGAAGCCCTCGCGTCTGGCGCTTCCACTTCAAAGGGGCTTTCCACAGGCGTAGAGAGGGGAATCAATGAAAAATAAAATGAGGAGTTCTGGCATTCTAGCACTAGCCGGAGCCCTGTTGTGCAGTTGCAGTTTCTCGGGAATGGCGCAGACTACCTCGGGGGCTAAGGCGCACTCGTCTGATGACCGCGACTGGTACAAGTATTCCATTGGCGTTTATGGAGGCGTGCAGTTTTGGAAGAATGAGTCTCGCTCCAACTCATCCGAATCGGTGCTGGTGGCGCCACTTTTTACCGTGGCAAACCCGGACAGTTTTGCGCCCGGCGGTGCGGTTGGCATTCGGGCGAATCAAGATTTTCTCAATTATATAGGCGTGGAAGAAGCTTGGACCTTTTACGCAGTCAATAACTTGCGGCTGAACCCAGTGCAGCCATATCCCACGCAGAGCGTAGGTCTTGGGGCTCGCAATGGTCAAGTATATATCGGACCGCTTTTCTATTTGACCCCGCGAGGCTCGCGGGTGCGTCCGTTTTTCACGATCGGGCCGGCATTCCAGTATTGGTGGCCCACCCAGGATGCCCGAGCTCAGGCCATCTCCAGTGCGGTTTACGGTATGCCAAGACTCCAATCCCGCAACGGCGCCGCGCTGGCATTCGGCGGCGGCATTAAGTTTCACTTGAGCGAGCGTTTCGACATCCGCACCGATGCGCGCGGCACCTTCACGACGAACACGCATTTCGACGTTACCGCGGAGCCCGGTGGCGCCGGTTCGCTTTACATTCCGCAGAAGGGTTCGCAACTGGGTCTGCAGGCGACGGTAGGACTCGATTGGAAGTGGCACAAGAACGCAGTCGAAGTAACGCCGCCTCCGCCACCTCCGCCGCCTCCTCCTGCGCCAGGCTCGATAGGCGTCTCGCTGAGCGCGAGCCCAACCAGTGTGTGCCCCGGAGATACCATCCAAGTGACGGCTAGCTCCAATGCTCCCGACAGCGCCAGTTACCAATGGACAATCAACGGCGAGAGCACCAGCCAGGCTAAGACGCTTGTCTTCGGTACCAGCGGCCGGGACGCGGGCACCTACAATATCGGTCTGACGCTGTCTGCGCCGGGCTTCAATACGGGAACCGGAAGCACTTCCGTGACGGTTCGCCCGTACGTGGCGCCACACGGTACTGCCTCGGTATCGCCTGGCGAGGTATACGTCGGGGAGACTAGCACGATTTCGACTAACTTCACCAACGCGTGCGACGGTCCGGTCCAACCGGCGATCTGCACGGCTTCTGAAGGCTCGGTTTCCGGCACGACCTACAACTCAACTGGAGTCCAGTTTGACGCTTCCATCTCCGGTGACCAGCAGAAGAATGTCACGATTACGTGCACGGCCAAGGACGACCGCAGTTCCGGCACCGCCACGACCTCGATCGTGGTCAAGAAACGAGCCAATCTGCAGGCGGTCCGGTTGCCGGACATTGTCTTCGCGCGCAACAACGCTCGCGTGAACAATTGCGGCAAGCGTGTACTGCTCGAAGAACTAAAGACCTACCTCGATAAAGACCCGACTGGAAGAGTTGTTTTCGTCGGCCATATCGACCGGGGCGAATTGAAGAAGCTCCGGCTGGACGACCATCGCGCCCTCAATGCCGCGGCCATTATCAGCGCTGGATCGGGCATTTGCCTGAACTTCAACGCATCGCAGATCATGGTCCAGGCGTCGGGTGAAGACCAGGGTGGGGCCGACTTCAAGCCGTACTTCTGCGAGGCTTCGGTTCAGGAACGCGGCGGAAGCCGGGTTTCCTCGGCTGATAGCCGCGCTCAGTACCGGCGCGTGGAAGTCTGGTTCGTTCCCACCAACGGGATCATGCCGCCGTCCGCTGGCAACGCAAAGGATGCCAGCTCCCTCGGCGTGAGCAAGCTCGGCTGCCCGAGATAGTCTGTTGGCGTGCTTGTAGGGCACAATGCGCGGGGTGCCAACCCCGCGCATTTTTTTTGTTCAGCGTCGAAATTCAACAGGATTCGGACAGCCGCCGGCCGCCAAACTAAGTTAGTTAAGAACGCCGGCGCCGTTCCACCATCAGGATCGCCGCCACGCTGCAGACCTCGGAAATTTCGCCGGCAAGCGCCATCTCCACCGCCTGCGCCAAGGGCTTCCAGTCGACCACAATCTCTTCAGACGGGTCTTGGTGAGCACGCGTCTCACGGATGCCGGTTGCCAGAAATAGATGCTGCACGTCGTCCGTCACGCCGTTGCAAACGTCCACGACACCGAGTGCCTGCCATTGTTCCGCCTGAACGCCGGCTTCTTCGGCAAGCTCCCGTTTGGCGACGTCAAGCGGATGGGGATGCCCTTCGGAGCCGCCCCTCGGGATTTCCCAGCTATAACGATTTAGCGTGTAGCGCCACTGGCCGACCAAGGCAATTTCATCTCGCTCGTTTAAGGCCACGACTCCGACGGATGGCGGAATTTCAACCACTCCATAAATGCCCGGTTTTCCGTCCGGCCGTAGCACCTGATCCTCCCGAACGCGGATCCAGGGGTTCTGGTAGGCGATCCGCGAAGCGATCGTCTTCCAGGGGTTCTTCCCGCTGGTGAGGGCAGAGGGGCGGCTAGGCAAAGGTCTCCCGATCCGCCGGCGCCGGAAATTGTTGCGCAAACCAAAACGAGAATTCCGTGGCGCCATACTGCCGATAATGTTCCAACCGTTCGCGCCCTTCCGCCACCGTGGGAATGTGCCCGGCGGGAACCCACCATAGGCAATAATGCGGTTTGGCCGCCTTTTCGAACCATTTTGCACGGTCGCGGAACACGTCTACATGTCTTGACAGGTAAACGTAATCGCGCAACGCCTCAATCGATTCCCATACCGACATATTTACGATGACAAAGGGATCGTCGTTATAAGTAATGTCAGTGGCATTTCCTGAAGCGGATTGCAACCGCCAGACAAAACCTTTGGCTCGATCGGCCAGAGCATTCACAGGATCGAGCTGGGCCATGAAACCGGCGATTCTAGGATCGTCGACCGGGGCAACCAGGCGCCCAATATTGATCTGAGCAAGATGGTGCGGCATGCATTCAATCATAAACCGGCCCGGGCACAAACCGGCCCGGGCGTAAACCAGCTCCATCGTCACAAAAGTAGGTTTGTGATAGCATGGTCCGCCATGCGGCGAGGCGGCTTTTTCTTCCCGGTTCTGATCCTGGTTGCGGTCAACATTCTGAATTTCTATGACCGCCAAGTGCCGGGCGCGCTGGCCGAGCCAATGCGCAAGGAGTTCCACTTGACGGATTCGCAATTGGGGCTGCTGGGCAGTGTGTTCATCTGGCTTTATGCCATCGTTGGACTCCCGCTCGGCCGCCTGGCGGATCGTTGGAGCCGCAAAAAGCTGCTGGCCGCCGGAATGACGGTCTGGGCGCTCTTGACCGCCTATGCTGCGCTGGCAACCAGTTTCGGGATGCTGATCTTTTCGCGCCTGGGCGTAGGTGTTGGAGAAGCTTGCGCCGCCCCTACGGCGACCAGTTGGATTGGGGACCTCTTCCCGGCCGATCAGCGGTCGCGAGTCCTGGCCTTATTCATGCTAGGAGTCCCGGTAGGCGGCGCGTTTAGCTTTTTCTTCAGCGGGCCTATCGCGCAAGCCTATGGATGGCGCGTGGCAATGGTGACCGCGGCGCTTCCGGCCCTGCTGCTCGTTCCGGCGCTGCTCACGCTGCCCGAGCCGCGCCGGGGAGCGGCCGAAGCCGGCACACTACAATACAGCTCCGGTTCCTTCTGGTCGGTTTTGCGGATTCCCACCCTGTGGTGGATCATTGCCTCCGGGGCGCTGTTCAATTTCAACATGTACGCCATTGGAACATTTCTGCCTGCGTTCTTTAGCCGTATTCACGGCTCGTCGCTGGCTCGTTCGGGAATCCAGACCGGCACGATTTATCTGCTCGGCGGTGTGACCGGTGGCGTGCTGGCGGGAATCTGGGGAGACCGCATCGTTCACCGGCGTAAAGACGGACGCATGCTCTCGGCAGCGGCAATCACGTTTCTGGCTGCGCCGTTCTCTTATATTGGAATTGTGCTGCGGCCAGGCTCAGTGTGGCTGGCGATGGGCAGCCTGGCGCTCGCGTATGCGGCGCTGAACGCGTACTACGGGCTGGTGTACTCTTCGATTCAGGACATCGTGCCGCCGGCCCTGCGCGGTACGGCCATGGCGCTGTACTTCATGCTGATGTACCTGTGCGGCGCATCCATGGGGCCGCTGTTGACAGGAGCCCTCAGCGACGCGATGGCGCGCCGGGCCGCGGAGGCGGCTGGATCGGGCGTAGTGACGGAAGTTTTCAAGGCGGTGGGGTTGCAGCAGGCCATGCTTGTGATCCCCGTCTTATCGGTGGGCCTAGCGTTGGTTTTATGGGCAGGATCGCGAACCATTCTAAGAGACCTCGTCCACAAACCAGAAGCGGTTCCCGCCGCGGCCTGAGCCCGGTCCGCGCCTGGGCTCGGCTCCTGATCCTTGCGCCGCTGTTGATCGCCGCGTGTTTCTATGCCTTCTGCATTCTCTCCATCGTGCTCTTCCGCTGGGTGACGCCTCCCACCACCAGCGTGCAGATTCAACGGCGGCTGCAAACGTGGTCGTCGGGCAAACCATATCATAAGCAGTATTCCCCCGTTCCGCTGTCCCAAATCTCGCTCTCCTTACAGCATGCCGTGGTGGCCGCGGAGGACACGCGCTTCTATCAGCACCACGGTTTCGATTGGGTGGAAGTAGAGAAGGTGATGGAACAAAGCTCCGAGAGCGGCCACGTCTCGCGCGGCGCTTCCACCATCACGCAACAATTAGTCAAAAATCTGTTTTTGACCACCGAGCGTTCATTTATACGCAAAGGGATCGAAGCGTCTTTAGTGCCGGTGATGGAAGCGGTGCTTTCGAAGAACCGCATTCTGAACCTCTATCTGAACGCGATCGAGTGGGGTCCGGGAGTTTACGGCGTACAAGCGGCCAGCCAGCATTACTACCAGAAGGACGCGTCTCACGTGGGCCGCGAAGAGGCCGCGCGCCTGGCGGCGGTAATTCCCGCGCCACTTCACCGCCGGCCCGCGCAGATGGGCGGGTACAGCGCGGAGATTCTCGCGCGAATGTCGGCCATGGGATGGTGAGCCGCTACCGGCGGGCGAGGCCGCTGTGGATATCGGCGGCAACTCGTCCGGATGCGTGTTGCGATAGATAGCGCCGGGGGGACAATCCTACGGTTGTTGAGGGGAAGATATCGAACGTCGCCCGGAATGTCCCCTTCCACTTCCGGCCGAGTGGGGGGAAGAGCGGAGATCCCCTCACTCACGTTCCGAGCTAGACGAGGGTCAGCCTGCGGAGCACAAGGCTCCCGTGCTGCAAACAGTCAAAAAAGGTATTATCATCTAGCAACCGATCCTATGCCAGACCGCGACTTCGACGTTGTTCTGTATGGCGCTACCGGGTTCACCGGGCGGCAGACCGTCCAGTATTTCGCGAAATACGCTCCGCCGGATCTTCGTTGGGCGATTGCCGGCCGTAACCGGGCGAAGCTAGAAGCGCTCCACAGTAAGGCTCCGGTGATAGTGGCCGATAGCTCCGATCAAGCGGCGATTGACGCCATGATCGCCCGCACGCGCGTAGTGCTGACCACCGCCGGCCCTTTTGCGCTGTATGGCGGCGGGATCGTCGACGCGTGCGTGCGCTGCAAGACCCACTACGTCGACATTACCGGAGAAACGCATTGGGTAAGGACACTGATCGATCGGTACCACGAGAAAGCCGCCGCTGAGGGAACGCGCATCGTCCCGTTCTGCGGGTTCGATTCGGTGCCCTCGGACCTTGGCGCGATGCTGGTGGCAGGTATACTCGGTTCGGAAACGAACCAGGTGAAAGGGTTTTTCCAAATGGCCGGCGGCTTGAACGGCGGCACGCTTGCGAGCGCGATCAACATGTATAAATCGGGCGCGGCCGATCTGGTGCGCAGTCCGTTCCTGCTGAGCACCGCACGCGCGCCACGCGCTCTCGAAAGAGATCCCGTGGCGGCCTCGTTCGATCCCGACGTCAACGCGTGGGTCGCGCCATTTGTCATGGGCGTCATCAACACGCGCGTGGTGCGGCGCAGTTGCGAATTGCTGGGCATCGACTTTGTTTATCAGGAATATATGAAGTTTGAAGGCGCTATGGCGGGAATGATGGCCCTGGGCGTAGCCGGGGGCGGCGCCGTTTTTGAGAGTTCCATGCATTTCGCGCCGGTGCGCGCTCTGTTGCGTTTGCTGGCTCCTTCGCCCGGCTCGGGACCGTCAGAACAGACCATGGACAGCGGCTGGTTCCGGTGCGAGTTCATCGGGCGGTCGTCCGGCGGGCACACAGCTCAGGTGCTGGTGGCGGACAAAGGAGACCCGGGCAACCGCGTGACGGTGAAGTGCGTGTGTGAGTCCGCGCTGGCGCTGGCGCTGGACCCGGTCTTGCCTGGGCGCGGCGGCGTTCTTACGCCGGCCACGGGGATCGGTGACGCCTTGGTGGCTCGGCTGCGCGCCCGGGGTATGACGCTTGGGGTCACTTGAATTGAAAAGATTCATTCCGTTTGCGAACCGGCGCGGACTGCCACTGCCGGGGCCGGCAATTTATTCAGGAGCCAGTACACTACTCGCGCGAGCAAAAGAACCAGGAGGACCGCGGCGTAGTAGAGGTTGCGGTTGGTGATGCCTTTCCCTTGCCAGGCGTAGTGGATCACGGCGGCGGTCGCCGCCAGGTACACCAAGCGATGCAGCCGCTGCCATTTCTTGCCGCCCAGCCAACGAATCGCGCCGTCAAAGGAAGTTGCCGCCAGCGGCATCAGCAGAAGCAACGCGGCCATTCCAGCGATGAAGAACCGGCGATGCGTGAGATCGTCGTCGATCACCGACCAGGTCCACTCGACATCGAACACGAAGTAGTGCAGGCCGTGCAGAAAACCGTAGAAGAAGCTGAATAGCCCCAGCATACGCCGGATTTTCATCAGACCGCCCAGGCCAGGTATGCGCCGCAAGGGCGTAATGGCCAGCGTGCCCAGCAGAAATCGGAGAGCCCAAATGCCCAGGAAGCGCGCCACGTACTCCACGCGATTCGCGGTCAGGTCGTGCCGGTACCAGCGCCAACTTAGATACGCCAGCGGCAGCAAACACAGTACAAACACCGTTCGCGGATACCACTTGCTGCGCCAGATTGCCCTCACACGTCCCCCATATATTCGTCCCTCATATATTCAATGTTATGCTCGGAGCAGGTTCTCATGCGCACCGGCAAAGCGCGCTTGTCTATTGCGTGCACTCTTGCCCTCGTCGGTTCCCTGTACGCGTTCCAGCGCCCATTTCGAGAATATCCGGGTGTCGAATATGAAGGCATGACGCCGCCTCCGGACTGGAGTGAGAAAACCGAATTCGCGTTTGCCAGGATGATGTTTCCGCCCGGCGCCAACGACGGTTATCGCGGGCGTTTTGACGGCGACTATCATCGCGGGTTGTCGCTGTGGACCCAGGACTATCCGCGCGCCGACCGGCATTTTTCCGAGGCCCTGCGGCGCCTGTCGCGCGTTCACGTTCGGTCCGTTGAGCAGGTGGTGGATGTGGAAGATGGCGATGAGCCCTTCAATTGGCCCTGGCTGTACGCGGTTCAGGTAGGTGAATGGGGCATCACCGACCATCAGGCGAAGATTCTGCGCGACTATCTGTTGCGAGGCGGCTTTTTCATGGCCGACGATTTTCACGGCACGCTGGAGTGGTCGGTATTCGAAGAGAGCATGAAGCGGGTATTTCCCGATCGGCCGATTCTGGATTTGGCCGACGACGATCCCCTTTTTCATACGGTCTTCGACTTGGATGACAAGTTCCAGATGCCGGGCGCCGCGCATCTGGCTTTGGGCTATAAGAACAATGGAATCGGCGCCCACTGGCGCGGCATACTCGATGACAAAGGGCGGGTCATGGTGGCCATCTCCTTCAACTCAGATATCGGAGACGCGTGGGAATGGGCCGATGAACCGCAGTATCCGGAAAAATTCTCGGGGCTGGCCATTCGCATTGGCGTCAATTACGTGGTGTATGCCATGACGCACTAATGATCTAGTGTTCGGCCATGCGCCAGGGGGACACAGCTACGATATCTTTGACCGAAGGAGTTCGGACCCGAGCCCGCTGTGTCCCCATCCGCGTTGCGAAGCCGCTGGTTTCATGCTGCTTCCTGTGCGCTCTGGCGCCATGCGAACGCCTGCACTCCCGAGGACCTGTCTCGGGCCGGTGTCCCCATCCGCGTCGCGAAACGGCTGGTTTCAGGCAGCTTCCTGTGCGCTCTGGCGCCATGCGAACGCCTGCACTCCCGAAGACCTGTCTTGGGCCTGTGTCGCCATCCGCGTCGCGAAGCGGCTGGTTTCATGCTGCCTCCTGTGCGCTCTGGCGCCATGCGAACGCCCGCACTCCCGAGGACCTGTCTTGGGCCGGTGTCCCCATCCGCGTCGCGAAGTCTGGTTTTCGTCGCCCTTCAGCGCGCGCCCTCGCTGAATCGGAATAGGTGGATTAGATAGAACCGTCGATGCTCGAAACCGAACGGCTGCTGTTGAGACGATGGAAGCCCAGTGACCGGGCTCCGTTTGCCGGAATCAACGCCGACCCGCGGGTCATGGAATTTCTTGGCGCTCCATTAGACCGCGGACAAAGCGATGCCCTGATCGATCGCGCGGAAGAGCATTTCCGCAACCACGGTTTTGGACCTTATGCCGTGGAATTGCGCGAGAGCGGCGAATTTATCGGATTCGTCGCCCTCATGATCCCATCCTTTGAGGCGCACTTTACGCCTTGTCTCGAAATTGGCTGGCGTTTGGCCGCGGACGTTTGGGGACGCGGGTACGCGACGGAAGGCGCAGGCGCGCTGATGGATCACGCATTCCGCGAGATCGGGTTGCGGGAACTGGTGTCATTCACGGCTGCAACGAACTTTCGCTCGCGTCGTGTCATGCACAA
>DATFZA010000825.1:0-12168 GCA_035314765.1 Bryobacteraceae bacterium | reverse complement strand
AAAACGTCAGTTCAGTTTCCTGCTCATGGGCATCGTTGTCCGCCTTGGCACGTGCCGCCGTTTGAGTTGCTTCCGGCTTGGCTGCTTGATTCCGGGCCAGGATCTCCAGTTTGGCCTTGGCCAGAGATTTGAACCGTCCTTCCGGATACGCCGCCAGGTACTCGCGATAAAGCTGGGGCTCAGTCGAGTCCTTCACGGAATTCCAGAACGCCAGTTCGATAGCCTGCTCGGAGGCAGCGTCTTGCGCTGGAGCCTCGGACTTGGCCGGAGGTTCCTGCTTCGGCACAGGCTGCGGCTCACGGTGAGAATCATAGTAGACGCCAGCCACCGCCAGCGCGCCCGCCGCGGCCAAGGACCCAATCATCCATTTCTTGCGGCTTCCGACCGTCCGGGTGTCCGGCGATGACGTGATTCTGGTAACTTCCGAGTCCAGCAGCGCAGCGTGCAACCGATCGCCGAATTCCCGGGCATCCCGCGGACGTTTCGCAGGCTCGTACTCCAGGCTCTGCAGGATCAACCGCTCGGCGGCCAACGGCAGCGCGGGCCGCAGATCGGAGGGCTTTACCCGAACGCCCGCCTGCTGCAACGCCACCAGTTGTACCGCATTCTCCGCAACGAACGGCTTTCGCCCGGTCACGATCTCGTAGGCGATCAATCCCATCGCGTAGATATCCGTCAACGCCGAGGGCTGTCCAAACCGCTGCTCGGGCGCCATATAGGGGTCGCTGCCTGCCACACGGGTGTTGGTCTGGAACTTGTCCGCGAGGTCCGCGACGGTCGCGATTCCGAAATCGATCAGCCGCACTCGCTCGCCGCTGCTGGCGGTCGGCTCCAACATCAGATTCTCGGGCTTCAGATCCCGATGCCAGATGCCCTTCTCGTGCGCTGCGCCGAGCGCATGTCCCACCTGCTGGAGGATCTTCGCCGCCCGATCCAGCGGAATTCCCTCCGGGCTCATCACCGCTCGCAGGGTGATTCCGTCCACGTACTGCATTACCAGGAACAGCTTGCCGTCGGGCGTGCGTCCGCTATCGATCGCGACCACCACGCCCGGATGGTCGATCATCGACAACGCCCGCACCTCTTCGTTGAACTTGCGTTCGAACCATGGGTCGTCCACTTTCCGATCGATCTGGATTTTCACTACGACGGGCCGCCCATGCATCTGCTGGTCATGCGCCAAGTAGACGGCGCCGAACCCGCCTTCGTTGAGCAGGCGAATCAACAGGTACCGATCCTTCAGAAGTGTCCCCGCGGGCAGGATCGTCCCCGCAGGCAGCGCGGACGAATTTTCAAAGACTACCGTGTCCTCGTGGTCCGTGGACGGCACTTTAGGCGCATGTTCGTCGGCAGCCATGACCTCTGTTCTATCAGTGTAACGCCCGCATGCACGCGATCGGGTGACGCGACAAAGCCGGAAATCGATGCTATTTCTCGCCGCGATAGAACACGCGCCAGACCTTCCCTTTTTGCCTCTCGGTGATGTAGAGCGAACCGTCCGGAGCTTCCGCCACGCCGTCGGCTCGCGCGACGGCGTCGTTTGGGTTCATGATGGGACCGCTCTTGCCCGCAAAACCACTGGCGAAAACCTCGAACTTGCCGCTGGGACTGTCGCCGGAAAACGGCTGGAAGGTCACGTTGGAGACTTCCTGGGCCAGCGGAGCGCGGTTCCAGGAGCCATGAAACGCGATGAACATTCCGTTCTTGTAATGCGCCGGAAACTGGCTGCCAGTGTAAAAAATCGCGTCGACGGGCGCCCAGTGCGCCGGAAAACTTCCGATGGGCTGGCCAAATTCGGTGCATTTGCCTTGCGTCTTGCCGTCGCCGCCATACTCCGGGTTGAGAAACGGCTTCTGTTGGCCATAGTCGAAAAAGCAGTAGGGCCAGCCGAAATTCTCGTCTGGGGTGTCGACCCGGTACAGCGGCTCGGCGGGGCGTTCCGCATTTTCCTCGGCGGTGAACTTGCCCGGCCAAAGGACGTCGAGTTGGTCGCGATTGTTCATCACGATGTACAGATGGCCGTCATGCCAGGCGATGGCGGGCATCTGGCGGAGACCGGTGGCATAGCGCGTGCCATCGGATTGCTTCTGGCCGAGTTTGTTCTCGTCGAACTTCCAGACACCGCCGTGCTCTTCCAAAATCGGACAGGGATCTTGCCCGGGAGATTCCTTTTGGCGATCGCGCTTCTGGCAGTCGTTCGAGGGCGCGCCCACATTGACGTAGAGCGAGCCTTTGCCGTCGAAGGCGATACCTTTGTCGCCGTGCTGGAAAACGCCTTGCAGGCCGGACGCCACCACTTCGGCCGGACCGGAGGGTTTCAATTGTCCGGGCGCCATCTTGTAGCGCTCAACGGAATTGACTTTCGCCACGTAGAGATAGCCGTTGCGGATGGCGATGCCCGTGCTGCTGCCCTCGCCAAATTTCTCCTTGACTTCGAAACGCCCGTCGCCATCCGCGTCTCGCAGAGCAACTACCCCGCCGTTCCGTCCCATCAGCGCGACATAGAGATCTCCGTCGGCCGAGACAACCGCATGCCGGGCGGTGCCGAGATTGTCGGCAGCCAGCAAGGCGCAGAAGCCCGCCGGCAAGGTTAGTCCGCCATTGTTGGCGTCGCACGCGATGGGAGCAGATGCGGGAGAAGCAATACGCGACAAGAACGTCAAAGCCGCAGTCAGAGCGATGACCAGGCCGAAGGGTTTCGTTAGCATTACCAGTCCTCGTGGTCGCGATACGACCGCAGGTTCAGTATAGTTCACAATAAAGAGAACTCCGCATGCGAGTGAAGGTTGCCATTTTGTCCTGTTTGGTTGTGATGCTCGGAGCTTTCGCCGCCGGGCAAACGCATGCTTCGACCCGGGACGGCGTCTACACCGCCGAGCAAGCCGAGCGAGGCCGGACATCCTATAACAAGGCATGCGCGTCTTGTCATAGCGCGAATCTGGATGGCGTGGGACAAACGCCGCCGCTCGCGGGGCCGGATTTCACGGCGCATTGGAGCGGGCAACCAGTCGACGAATTGTTTGAAAAGATTCAGACGACCATGCCGGCGGACCATCCAGGCCGGATTTCGCGCGCTGAGAACGCCGATGTGCTCGCGTATATGCTAAAGGTCAACAAGTTCCCGCCGGGCGAAGGTCAACTGCCCAGCGACGCTGAGGGCCTGAAGCAGATTCAATTCGACGACCCGCCGTCGAAGAAGTAGCCGCAACCAAGCGGTCGGACCGCCGAGGCCGATTGAGAAATACTGACGCCGGGAAACCGGGGAACGTAACGTCCGTCCCTGGTCTTACGCACGCGGGGCGCGCGGCCTGCCCGTTCGAGTTTCAACGGCCGCTTTTCCCAGAAAGCCCAGCTGTTTCGATCCGAAATTGGCAAAGTTCGGAAAAACGCTGGACAAAGCGCTGTCCGGAATGCCGAACCAGGAACAGAGCGTCGCCCCGTATTGATCGATCGATGTGGTGGGAATCCAGCGCCCGCGGGTATCGGCGTCGTCCGGTCCGGCGAGTTCGAAAGTGGGGAATTTGCCGTAAATCTGACCGCCCTGCACAGCGCCACCCAGCACCAGGTGATGGCTGCCCCAGGCGTGGTCGCTACCGAGGCCGGAGGTGGGCTGCAGGGTGCGGCTGAAGTCGGACTCGGTGAAGGTGGTGACGTTCTCGGCCATATTCAGTTCCTGGGTGGCGTCATAAAAGGCCGCCAGCGCGGGACTTACCTGCGGATAGAGTGTGTTGTGCGTGGCGATCTCGTTAGTGTGCGTATCGAACCCGCCCAGCGAGCAAAAGAAAATCTGCCGCCGCATTCCCAGCGCCGCCTGCACTTGAATGATCTGCGCGACCTGCTGCAATTGGGCGCCGATGCTGGTTTTCGGAAATTGCGTCTTCAAGGGCGAGGCTTTGCTCAGCGCGCTGCCGAGCGCGGTAGCATCTTGAATGCTGTTAGACAGCGTGTCATTGGCGGCTTGCACAAGAGACACGCCGCTGTTCAGCGTCAGCAGGCTGGTGAGGGCGCTCAGGCGTTCCTGGGAGGCCTGGGTGCCGTTGAACCCCGTCAACTGCAGCGATTGGCCGGGCGCCAGCTCCACAGACTGCGTTTCCACTCCCGTGCCCTGCAGGATGTTGCCGGCCACGGAAAGAAAGGCCGGCAAGGTGCCGGAATTGATTTTTTGCGCCAGAATATAGTCGGCTGCGCGGCCGGCCCACCCCGTGGAGGCGTTGCCTTGCGCAATCGAGCTTTGCCACTGCAGTTGCTGATCGGCGTGAGAAAACAGATTGTGTGGAACCGGTGTTTGTTGGGCCAGATACTCGGCGCGGGTCAGGGGTTGCACCAAGCTTCCCACGTTGGCGACCACTGCCAGTTCCTTGCTGCTGAACAGGCTTGCGACCTCCGAAAGTTTCGCGTGGAAGGCATAAGGAGCGCCGGACACGCTGTTCACGATAGGTGTAAGATCGCTTCCCGTGAGCGCCAGGATCCCGCGAGTCGAGGTATAGGCTTTGTAGCTGGCGTCGTCCATCGGGATCACGGTGTTGTTGGAATCGTTCCCGCCAAAGAGAAACACGCACACCAGCGCGCGGTAATCGGGGCCACTCTGCGCCATCGCGGGCAGCAGACCAAAGGGACGCAATGCTAACGTACTGACACTGGCAGCGCCTATACGAATAAATCCACGACGTGAAAACATGTTGATTTCCTTTTACTGAATAACCTGGTATTCGCCTGACGTCAGCACGATATAGAGCGCCGCCTGCACTTGCGCGGTCGAAGTAGTGGCTCCTCGTGCGGCCTCAACAGCGGCGTTATACAAATCGGTCGACATTGAGTGGCGCAGAAATACGTAGCTGATGTAGTCGAGCATCGAGGGAGTGGCGGTGGCCCGCTGCACGAACGGCTGCAGATTCACTGTTGTGCCCTTGTCGAGGGAACCGTACAGTATGGAATTAACGATATCGCCACGCGCGGCGACGGTACCGGTGGAATAGATCTGGAATTCCGGGCCGAGCAAACCCTTTTGGGTGCGGAATTGCGGCGAAAAATAACTAAACACGCTGGGTGAATAGAACAGATCCTGACCCATGTTTGTGGTGTCGTTATAGATCGTGCTAGTGGCGCTCCCCGTGTTCAATGTGGCGTTCAACCCGCGAAGGATGTTGGCCATGAACAGCACCGGTTCCCGCAGGTGGCCGAAGTTGGCGGCTGGAGCGGCATTGGGATCGTCTCCAGCCCGCGCCTCGGGATCCATGAGAATCGCCGCGATCACTGCTTGCATGTTCCCGCGTACGCCATTGCCGTCGTTCGTGAACACATTGGCGACGCGCTCAATGTAAGCCGGACTCGGGTTGCTGGTCACCAGATGTTGGATCAACTGCTGGCTCACGAACGGCGCCATGGTCGGCTTATTCATCAAATCGGTTATCACCAGAGCCAGATCCTGCTCGGCAGTTTGGCCGGCGGGAATCAGGTTTGCGCCAAATATGGTCTTCTCTGTAGTATCGTGGTTGGCTTCGGCGGCATACATTTGGCCGATGTAGTAGTACGGGTTGTTGGCCTTGGCTGTGGCCCCCGGCGCGGCCGGATAGGTCCAGCCGGTGAAGGCCTTGGCCAAGCTGGTGACGTCCGCTTGATTGTACGTTGCAACTGGCTGATTGTTCTGATCGAGCACCGGCGAGCCATCGGGATGCAACTGCGTCAAACCGAGGGTGAAGAGTTGCATTAGTTCTCGGGCATAGTTCTCATTCGCCGCCGTGCCTTTGGCCGGATTCCCTTTGTTGTTGTTGGCCATGTCCAGATACGTCCCCATGGCCGGGCTGAGCGTCACGGCTTTAATGATGTCGGAATACTTACCGAAGGCGTTGTCGCGGAAGATGCGCCAGTAGGGAGGATAGGCATAAGCGTTCGGGACGCCGGATTGGGCCGAGACCACCCAGATTTCACTGAGTGCGAATGCGACGCGTTGTCTCAATTGGTCCTGCCCCGTGACAGCGTTCTGAAAAAATGCGCTCTGCACCGGCCGCAGGTCGTCGTTGTTCTTGCCGGCGGCATTCAGCAGCGGTTGATCGGGCAGGTCCGATGTATTCAGCGCAAATTGCGCCTGCAGCCATGCGGTGAAGCCTTGCTGTTGCAACTGCGCGATGGATGCCGGTGTAGGTCCGAAGGTGGCCTGATCCAGAAATCGGGCTGCGGCATGATCGGACAATGGCGGGTTGGCGCCCGCCAGCAGTCCCGCGGATACCATCAAACAGCAAATCTGATTCTTCACGAGTGTTGCCTCACGTCTCTCTCAACACAACAATAAAGCAGGAGTGTCGAAAATAGTTCGGGGAAAACTCCCGTAACAGGTTACCGAAAGACCCTGCACAGCCTAAGGCCGGTGTCGGCAAACCCACTAAATGGTTGATAAAACATGGGTAGCAGTGTGGGGCGGGTTATCAACCTGCCGCGGGTTATTAACCCGCGCGGAACCGGCTTGACAAGCCGCCGCCGCATGCCTTCACAGTCACGAAGCAATGCCAACGTTGTTTCATGACGGTCCTGAGTCACGGTGGTTCGGCTGGGTGCTAATGTGCGCGAAGCGGCTCAAGCCGCCAGTATACCCCGGCTTTTCGCGCCTTACTTTACCGCCACTTTGATGTGCGAAGTGGTCCAGCAGCACTGGAAGCCGCGGCCGCCATCGCCGGACCAGTCGTTGGCCATCACCATAATCTCGTAATCGCCCGGTTCGCTGAACGTGGCGCTCGTGCTGGCTTTACCGTTAAAAACGGGCGCGTTCGGCCCGCTTGCTTCGGTCTTGGTGACCGAAGGTTTGTCTTGGGAGAACGCCACTGTGCCCGGGCCCCGGTACTTACTTAGCCTGAGGACGACCGGAGGCGTCTTGGGAGGCTTGGCGTTGGGGAAGGTCTTCGCATCGTCCCCCACGGTGATGTCAATGGGCAACGGATTGGCGACCGAGGCGGACAGCGCGGGACCCAGCGCGATGGGGCCTTGCACGGAGGTACCCGCAACCGTGACGATGGGCGGAGTATTGTTCATCCCAACTTCAGAGAACGGCGAGATCTCCCACAGCGGATCGAGGCTAAACGGAATCACTGTGGATTTCCCATGCGCCACCAGCGTCCAGGTGAGCTTGTTGGTGGCTCCAAAATCCTTAGGCACTTTCACCACGAAAACGCCCCATTGCCGGCGCGGCAAGAAATGAGTGGGTTGGCCCCGGTCGGGATCGCCTGGTTCAATCTTGTTGTTCGGGCCAATTGGAATATCCACTTCTTCTTTGACATTCCGATTGAAGTATCCCAGCAGGATACTGAACGTGCCATCGGAATTCTTGAACCAGCCCTCAAAGGCGCCGGTGACGCTCTGACCGGAGTCGTGCAGCGGCTCCATCGGCAACTGGTCCGCCGGCAGAAGCATCCCGCAAGCCAGGGTCATGCCCAAACAAACTCTCGCAATTTTCGAAGACAACGCTAGCATCATCCTTCCTGTGACCTTGTGAAGCCCTGTGGCTTTGTGAAGTTTAGACTACTGGCTGGCCTGGTCTACCTTCTTCTCGCCCTCGGCGGACGCGACTTTGGGTTCCCTGGCTTTCCGTTTGGCCATTTCCGCCTTGTAATCTTCTTCGCTGATGTACGTGACATTCACCCAGGCGTGCGCCATCTCATCGACGGTGCGATCGCCATAGCCCACCCACTCGTCCGGGTTTGGATTGTTGGGATTTTTTGTGGTGTTATCGTGCCAGGCGGTCACTCGGACCATGGCGCCTTTGGGTAGCACGGGCGCATCGTCATCGGCGTAGATGTAGTTGTTCATCCAGTTGAAGTTGAAATTGTTCACATAACTGAGCATCTTGATAGTGCCGTTAGGCAGAATCGCTTCGAGCGACATCGCCTTGCCGCGGAGATGCATGTGCGGCTGGAAGTTCTCCAGGCGGGCCGGTTCTTTCAGGACGATCAGGTTCTGAGTTTCGGAGATCGAGTTGGGCGGAATATCGAGACCGTTCTGGCCGCCGGCGAGCCGGGGAATCGCCCCAAATGCCACCAGACGCGTCCGGTACTTGGGCACCACGCCTTTCGGATAGAGGTACACAGCGAGTTCCACATGATCGCGAATCGTTTCCCCCACGGCGTGCAAATGAATGTCCCAGCGGATTTGCGAGCCGGGTAGAAGCAATTTGCCAGTGTTGGGACGATAGATGTCAAACTGTTTGCCGATCGCCCATTCCATCAGGAGACCCGGGCCGGCAGCCGGATCGTCGTCCGCGTTAGTGGCGCCCGGTTCTTCTTGTTCCAGTCTGGCCAGCGAGTGATGTGTGATCCTGCGTCCCGCCAATGAGCCGGGGCGCATCTCGACCGCGCGCACCCAGCGTGGTTCATCGATCGGAATCGGAGTCGACGGTTTCCACCAGACATCCTGACCCTGCGAGGGCATGGTATACGGCTCCGATTTGAGGATGAGATCGGGCTCGCCGAACATCTTGGCCAATTGCCAGGTTTCCTCAGTTGGCCACCGGATGGCAGGCGGCATGTCCTTGGGGTCGCCCATCGGCGCGCCTGCGTCCACCCACCTGACGATGGTGTCGATTTCGGCGTCGCTCAGCGACCGGTCGTTGGCAAAATGCTGGATACCGACGGTCTTGTCGAGATGCCAGGGCGGCATCTGGCGGTTCAGAACGCGCTCGCGGATGGCTTTCGCCCAAGGGCGGGCTTCCTGGTAAGTAACCAGAGACATGGGCGCCACGGTGCCTTTGCGGTGGCACTCTTCGCACTTGGCCTGGAAGATGGGAGCAATGTCTTTGCTGAACGTAACCGGGCGCGGATCGATCTTGGCGGCGAACGAGGAGGTGGATATGAGAATAGTAGCGCCAAGTGTGGTCAGCGAAGCCCTACTGAGAATTCCAACGTGGAATTTGAGGTCCATTTGACCTCTCCTTTCTGAACGGGGCGCAAGAGACCGCTAACTGCAAGATTAGATTGAGACCGGGGTTCAAGTCAAGCAGCAGCCGCAGGAAAACCCTAGGAGTTGACGCTGTTCGCGTGGGTGGTGGTTACTGGCTAAGAGTGAAGTTTACGTCGATTTGGGTCACCACTTCGACGGGTTCGCCGTTCAATAAAGTGGGCTTATAGGTCCATTGCATGACGGCGTCGCGCGCCGCCTCGGCCAGCGATGAGTCGCCGGAAACCAATTGGAGATGCACAACTCTTCCCTTGGGGCTAATGATTGCCGTGAAACGAACCGTACCCTGAATGCGAGCTGCCTTAGCCTCAGGCGGATAAACGGGAATGACTTTGGTTAGGAGGCCCTTCGCCTGTACATTACCGCCCAGGCGGATGCGTTGGGGAGTGGCGGAAGCGATATTTGATTGGGCATTTCCTCGGGCAATGTTAGGTTGCGGAACACCTCCCAGTGCCACAATGGTGTCGGGATGAGTAGCCGCTGCCGCTGCCGCCTTCTCCCTTTTCGTGTCGAGCGCTTTCTGCACCCACTCGTCCGCAACGGCCACCTCGGCTTGGTATTCAGCCGAAGTGTCGCTGAGGTCAGCACGCTCACGTATGAGCAGGTTCATGTAGGCCATAGCGTCGTCGTATTTCGGATCAATATCGAGCGCCTTCTGCAGATTCTGCATGCCCTCTTCAATGACCGGCCCGAAGCGCAGCAACAAGTCTTGGCGGACATTATAGTCCGTCAGTGGTCCCGGGTCTTCCGGTCTCATGCTCAGGGAAGCCCTTGCGGTCTGGAAAGCCGGGAACCATCTTTGCCAGTCGATCACGCCCAGGCTGTAATAAGCTTCTTTGTTCTGGGGATCAACGGAGGCCAGCTTTTGGTATCGTTCAGCGGCAAGGTCCAGCTTGGCCAGTTTGGCGTTCGGATCGGAGCTTCCCTGGGCTTCCTGGTAGGCGAGCGAGGCAAGTGAGGCCAGGGCCGTTTTGTTTCCGGGATTGCGGGCCAGAACGCCTTCGAATTCGGTTTCGGCCTCCCGTGCAAATGCTTGATTGGCCGGATCGTCAGCGCCGGGGATGTACTGGCTCATCAGCGCGGTCGCCAAGTACAAGCGCGCGTTGATGTTATTCGGATCGGCGGTCACCGCCCGCCGGAAAGCCTCAGTGGCCTCCGCATACCTTGCGTTCTTGTAGGCCTCGACACCCTGCTCGAAATCCTGAGCGGCTAACCCGCCCAAGAGTAGAGAAAGTCCCAGACCCAGCACAACCCAAACGCGCATACAAACTGCTATTCCACGGGGCTTTCGGCCCGAACCTTGGCGGGCTTGTGGGCAGCCAACCAATCGGCGTAGTCCTGGTCGCTGATGTTGGTGACATTCACCCAGGCATGCGCCATTTCATCCACCGTCCGGTCTCCGTAGCCGACCCACTCATCGTGGTTCGGATTGTTGGGATTACCGGAAGTATTGTCATGCCAGGCGGTAATGCGCAGCACGGTACCTTTCGGCAGCACCGGAGCGGCGTCGTCCGCATAGATGTAATTGTTCATCCAATTAAAATTGAAATGGTCCACATAGCTGAGCATGCGCACCGTGCCATCCGGCAGAATCGCTTCCATCGACATGGCTTTACCGCGCAGGTGCATATGAGGTTGGAAATTCTCTAGGCGCGCGGCCGACTTCAACACATGGAAAGCCTGCGTCTCCGAGACAGTGTTCGGCGGAATGTCCAACGTGCCGAGAGCCGTCGCTCCGAACAGCATCAAGCGCGTCCGGTACTTGGGAACCTCGCCTTTGGGGTACAGGTAAACCGCGAGTTCCACGTGATCGCGGATTGGTTCGCCCGCGGCATGCATGTGGATATCCCAACGGATTTGGGCTCCGGGCAGCAATAATTTGCCAGAATTAGCGCGGTAAATGTCAAAATTCTTGCCAACCGCCCATTCCATGAGCAGACCGGGGCCATTTGCGGGATCTTGTTCCTTACCAGTTCCGGGTTCCTCCTGGATGAGACCGGCCAGCGCATGATGGACGATCTTACGGCCAGCGACGGTGCCTGGGCGCATTTCCACCGCTCGCACCCAACGGGCCTCGTCCAGCGGAATCGGGGTAACCGGCTTCCACCATACGTCCTGACCCTGGGCCGGCATAGTGTAGGGTTCGGATTTGATCACCAGATCGGGCTGGCCGAACTGCTTGGCCAACTGCCAAACCTCATCGCTGGGCCACTGGATGGCTGGCGGCATGTCTTTCGGGTCGCCCATCGGCGCGCCGGAATCCACCCACCGCACGATGGTGGCGATCTGATCGTCGCTCAGCGAGCGGTCATTGGAGAATTTCTGAATGCCTACGGTCTTATCGAGGTGCCAGGGCGGCATGTTGCGAGTGATGACGCGTTCGCGAATGGCTTTGGCCCAGGGCCGCGCTTCCTGATACGAAATCAGCGACATGGGCGCCGCGGTTCCTTTACGGTGACATTCCTCACACTTGGCCTGGAAAATCGGGGCGATGTCCTTGGCGTAGGTCACCGGTCTTTCGTCGAGCTTGGCGCCAAATGCGGCGCCCGCCAATGCCATGAACGCGCACGCGGCGCGCAACTTGCCATCTCTCATGAACTGCTCCTTCAGGGAAGCTAACGTGTCTGGCTACACAACAGCCAGTGTAATGAGGCTAACTTGGCGAGGAGATTGGTGTCAAGTGGGGCTTCGGCGCGGCAGCTATGCGCAGCTCAATCGGGCGCGGGTGCCGCGAAGCGCGATCGCGAGAAAGAGGGCCAGCCGATATGACGGATCATTTGCGGCGCTCAAGCCTGCCTGTTAGAATTCAAGTCACTCAATGCCTTTGCTCAGTAGTCTGGGAGGATCGATGAGGAACCTAATATTCACGCTGCTGCTCGCAATCAGCATGCGGCCGCTGTTCGCGCAAGGCGCCCCCGTTCAGGGAGCGCCCGACGCTCCTTACACGATGGAGTATTACTACAAGGTCCAATGGGGACGCCAGCAGGAGTTCCTGCAACTCTTCCTGAAGAACCACTACCCGCTGCTCCAGAAGATCGTGGAGAGCGGCCGCATGATGTCGGTCAAAATCGAGACGCCCGCGAACCACATGACTGAAGAAGCGCGCTGGGATTATCGAGTTACCATCCGCTTCAAGAACTCCACCATGGCGACAACCACCAATCCTGACGAGGAACGGTTGATTCAGCAACTGTGGCCCGACCAGGATCGTTACAAACGCGAAGAACA
>DATFZA010000824.1:0-8504 GCA_035314765.1 Bryobacteraceae bacterium | reverse complement strand
CGATCCCGAGGTGTCGCGCATGACGATCTCGGTCAACGTGGAACCTCACCTCGGCACGCAAGTCATTAAGCAGATGAACAAGCTGATCAACGTGCTGCAGGCCGTGGACATGACCGAAATCCCATCGGTTAAACGTGAGATGGTTCTGCTGCGCGTGCGCACCCAAATGGACAATCGTACGGCGGTGCTGAAAGAAGCCGAGATTTTCGGCGCCCGTGTGGTGGATTCTTCGACCGAAGGCTTCGCGCTGGAGGTCACCGGCGACTCGGAGCGCCTTGATGAGTTCGTCGATGTCATGCGCAGCTACGGCGAAATCGACGTCACGAGATCGGGTATGGTGGCGGTAGGGCTCGAAACCAAGAAGCTGCGCCTGTCTCCTCCAGTGCCGAAAAACGAGGTCGCGCTGGCATGAATTGTGGGGCAGGTTGTCAACCTGCATGTGGGGCAGGTTATCAACCTGCGGCCGATTATCAATCGGCCTCGGGCGGGTTACAAACCCGCCGCCGGTTAATAACCGGTCCCACAAACGCTGACTTAAGGAAATTATTCACTCAATGGCAAAACGCTACTACGAAAAAGACGGAAATATCGCTTCGATTACCAACAAAACAGTTGCCATCATCGGCTACGGCAGCCAGGGGCACGCGCATGCGCTCAACCTCCGCGACAGCGGCGTCAACGTAATCGTTGGCCTTCCCGCGGGAAGCAAGAGCGTCGCCAAGGCGCAGGCCGCCGGCCTCAAAGTACTTTCCGTCGCCGAGGCCGTAATAGCCGCCGATACCAGCATGATCCTGGTGCCTGACCACATTCAAGGCGACCTCTATCGCGACGAAATTGCCCCGCACCTGACCCAGGGCAAGACCCTCATGTTTGCGCATGGTTTCAATATCCACTTCGGCCAGATCCAACCGCCCGCCGACATCGACGTAACGATGATCGCTCCCAAGGCGCCGGGGCACCGCGTACGGGAACTGTTCACTGAAGGCGTGGGGGTTCCGGCGCTGGTCGCGGTTCATCAGGACGCCTCCGGGCACGCGCTCGAAAACGCTCTGGCTTACGCGCTGGCGCTCGGCTGCCTAAAGGCCGGCGTCATCGAAACCACCTTCAAGGAAGAAACCGAGAGCGACCTTTTCGGCGAGCAAGCAGTGCTCTGCGGCGGCGTCAGCGAGTTGATCCGCGCCGGTTTTGAAACCTTGACCAATGCCGGCTATGCCCCCGAAATTGCGTATTTTGAGTGCCTGCACGAGGTGAAGCTGATCGTCGACCTGATCTACGAGGGCGGGCTCGGTTACATGCGCTATTCGGTCTCCGACACCGCCGAATATGGCGATTACACCCGCGGCCCGCGCATCATTACCGACGAAACGCGCGCCGAGATGCGCAAGATTCTTTCCGAGATCCAGTCCGGCCAATTCGCCCGCGAGTGGATCAAGGAAAACAAAACCGGGCGTCACAGGTTCGACGCCCTCCGCGCCCAGGGCGCCAACCTATCGGTGGAAAGCGTCGGCAAGGAACTCCGCGAGATGATGCCCTTCCTCAAGAAACGCAAAGAAGCGGGTGTGCCGCTCGAAAGGGAAGCCGCGGTGGCTAATAAATAAGCGGTCGCCAATAAATAATATGCGTATCCACACTTTCGACACGACGCTGCGGGACGGAACTCAAGGCGAAGCCGTTTCGTTCTCGGTGGACGACAAAGTCAGCATTGCCCAAAAGCTGGACGAACTCGGAATCGATTATGTCGAAGGCGGCTGGCCTGGTTCCAATCCCAAAGACAAAGAGTTCTTCGCTCGCGCCAAGGGGCTGAAGTTCCAGCACGCCAAACTCACTGCCTTCGGCGCGACGCACTTCGCCAAGCATCGCGTGGATCAGGACCTGAGCGTGCGCGCGCTGATTGAAGCGGAAACGCCCGCTATCGCCATATTCGGCAAGAGCTGGGATTTGCATGTTCACCGCGCCCTCCAGATCAGCGAAGAAGAAAATCTCAAGATCATCTCCGAGACGGTGAAATATCTTCGCGATCACGGCCGCGAGGTGATCTACGACGCCGAGCATTTCTTCGACGGCTACAACGCCAACCCGGACTTCGCCTTGCGCACGATCGAAGCCGCCAAGAATGCGGGCTCGGACGTGCTTTGTCTGTGCGACACCAATGGCGGCAACCTGACGCATCGCATCGTCGAAGTTGTGGCGGAAGTCCGCAAGCGCTTTGATGGCACCATCGGCATCCATTGTCACGACGATTGCGACGTGGCCGTGGCCAACTCCATTGCCGCGGTGGAAGCCGGCTGCACGCATGTACAAGGCTGCATGAACGGCTACGGCGAGCGCTGCGGCAACGCCAATCTCACCTCCATCATCGCCAACCTCGAACTCAAACTCGGCCACACCACCATCGGCCGGGAGAAGCTGGCTCACCTCAGCACGGTTGTCCGCTACATCGCCGAACTCGCCAACCTTCCGGTTCCGGCCAATCAAGCATATGTTGGCGATAGTGCTTTCGCGCACAAAGGCGGCGTTCACGTCAGCGCGGTGTTGAAGGACTCATCCACCTACGAACACATTTCTCCCGCCGCGGTCGGCAATCGCCAGCGCGTCCTGCTCAGCGACCTCTCCGGCCGCGGCAGTATAAGCTACAAACTCAATGAAGCCGGCCTCTCAGGCGTGCTCGACGACGAGGGACGCCGCCAATTGCTCGAACGCATCAAAGATCTGGAATACCAGGGCTACGAACTCGAGGCCGCCGAAGGCACCTTCGAGTTGCTGGTTCGGGAGGCGCTGCATCCGGGTCTGAATCTGTTTGAGATCGTCAATTACGACGTGACGACGCGCATGGTGGAAGGCTCGACCGCGACCGTCACGTTGCAGGTGCAGGACAACGTTCATACTGCATCCGCCACCGGACACGGCCCCATGAATGCGCTCGACGTCTGTCTGCGGCAGTGCCTTTCATCCGTATATCCGGGCATCGCGCAAGTCCGCCTTACCGACTACAAAGTGCGCGTGCTGGATTCCAAAAAAGGCACCGCTGCCAAAGTGCGCGTTCTGGTCGAGTGGTCCGATCATCGGCGCAGTTGGACCACCGTGGGGGTCTCCGACGATGTGATTGAAGCGAGTTGGCGCGCCTTGGTCGACGCCATCCGTCTGGAGCTGATGCGCATGACCGAACGCGACGAGACCGTCGAAAAGGCTGTAGAAGACTACTGCTGGGGCGTCTAACCCCGATCGGCTCAGGCTTGCTCTAAGGGCCTGTCATGAAACAACCAATCGATCCGCGAAGTAGTGGCAAGTTTGTTGCATGACCCGTCCTAACTTCGCCTCTCCGCTGGACCGATTCGCGCCTGCCATCCGCCGCCAGATTCGCGAATAAGGAAGAACTGCCTGAACGCACGAATCACTCTGGGCTGTCTGTGGTTACTCTTTCTCCTCCGCGGTCTGTTCTTCATTTCTATCCTCCCGTTGTGGGAGGGGTTCGACGAATGGGCGCACTACGCCGTCGTGCAGGGTATCGCCACAGACGGACGGCTTCTCCCGGATCGGACGGAGCGGGTCTCGCGCGAGGTTGAGGCATCGCTCGAACTTGCTCCTTGGAGACCGGGCGACAAGGACGCTGCCGCGCAGCACTCCGCATACTGGCGCTTGTCCGATATCGAGCGCGCGCGGCGGGACCAGCAACTGCGCGCAACGCCCTTGGAATGGGCTCACGAGCCCGCAATCAATGGGCGGCGCTCCTACGAGGCGCAACAGGCGCCCTTGTATTATTGGTTGTTCGCGCCACTCTATCGGCTAACGGATACCCTCCCTTTTCTCTCTCGCGTCTGGTTGCTTCGCCTGGCCAGCCTAACGGTGGCTTCCACGGTAATTCCGATCGGATTCTTAGTCGCCCGCAGGGTGCTCGAGGCGGATCTTCCCGCGCTAGGCGTTGTGGCGCTCTTGGCCGCTATGCCGCAACTCATGATCGTGGTTGGCAGGATTTCGAACGACAGATTGGCCATTCCGATGGGGGCCCTTCTCTTACTACTGATGCTGCGCTGGAAAGAATCGCCGCCATCCCTAAGCCGATCTGTCTCTCTGGGCGTCGCGTTAGGACTGGCCCTGCTAACAAAGTCCTACTTCCTGGCCATTATCCCGCCGGTGTTGGTCTCGATTGTGCTCTGGGCCAAGACGAAAGGAGCACGCAGGCAAGCCATCATCTTGCTTGCCTGCGCAGTAGCGATCTCGGCGTGGTGGTACACGCGAAACTGGATGCTCACACAATCGCTTTCGGGCGAAACGATCGCGATCGCTGCGGCCGCAACGGGGTCCCCATTCTTAGACGCTGTATTTCGAGTCAACTGGATAAGGGCGATCGACTTCGCTCTTCTTTCGCAGATTTGGCTCGGCAACTGGAGCTTTCTCGCCGTGCGTAGTTGGATGTATCATTTCTTTTATATTCTCGCCGCCATCTCGTTTGCAGGCCTCGTCCTCCGCTTCGTCCGCCTCAAGAGGCCGCAACCGCCGGCCGGGAATCTTTTTCTGCTCGCCGGCGTGACCACGAGTTTCCTAGCCGCTCTCGGCTACCATGCGGTTCGCTCGTTCCAAACCACAGGCTTCTCGGGCACTTTCGGACACTATATGTTTCCGGCAATCGTAGCCGAAGCCATCCTTTTCAGCGTCGGGTTGGAGACGATCTCGCCTGCCTTCCTGGTCTCCGCTGTGATGCCCTTTGTCACGATTTGCTTCTCGGCGCTCGAGTTCTTTGGCCTGCACTTCGTGGCCATTGCTTACTATTCTGGCTTCACGGGATCCCCGCCCAATGGAGGCGTCCCCGCCCTCCAGCTAAGCAGCCTGGAAAACGGTGGATTCCAGCTCTTGCTGGCAAGGTTGGCTCAAAACAAGCCCGCTTTTTTGAGCCCAACCGTCCTGGCCGCAATCTGGGGATTGTTCCTGGCGGCAACTCTCTGCGTCATCGCCTTGATCGTGGGCATCGCGATTTCCAGAAGGCTGGCAAGCTTATCAACACCGCCACAGGCGCAGGGCGACCGCTCGAACGCGGCCACTGCAGGCGATTGTCCCTAACCCGGCGACGCTCGGTCAACCCAGGGATCGATCAGCCGGAGTCCTCAGGCACTCGAAGACTACTGCTGGGGCGTGTGAGAATCACCTTCGCTCCAGCGCTTTTGCGAGTTCCCTGAACGTAGCGCCGCGCGACCACCACTTCTGATTCCACCCAGCGGGAGACCAGCCGGTCTCCCGCCTTCTCCCACATGATTTCGAGTGTTCTCCTTTACGACGCCTTGATTCCACCCGCGCCGCCTTTCCCAGCGCCGGAACGACCATCGGAACCTGTTCGCGATACCGCCAGTACTTCTCTCCGTGAACCGTCGTCAGGTCCGCCTCCTCGATTACCCTCGCTGGGTATGGCGACACTGGTCAAGGCGCCTATATTCCCGGCAGCTACGGAACTTTTCATGCGGGTCTGAACACGCTGGATGGCTATTGGGACCGCGCCATGCAAACTAATTCCATCAATGGCATGGGCCATACTCTGCCGAATGCCGGCAGCGCGTTGGCTTTCGACTTCGACTCAGCAACTGGGAACGGCGCTCTGGGTAGCGGCGCGGTTTTAGGGACGGCGCCACAGAACGAGGCGATGATCTGCTTCGGCGATTCAGGCGGGCCGGCGTTTGCCGGCAACGCATTTGCGGGTGGATCGCTCACGGTCATTGGTGCAACGATTTTCTCAGCCTTCCGAATCCGGACGACAATTCCGGGAACGCTCCGGCGTGCAGCAACAATGAGGCTGCCGCGGGCTTCGGCGATATCGGTGGAGACACCAACGTAGGCACGCACTTAGATTGGATCGACTCGACGATTGCCGCCGCCGAAGCTCCCGAACCAGCCACTTGGGCTATGGCCGGTGTTGGACTTGGCGGACTGGTGCTGCGACGGCGGCTAATCGGCGCTGCGAGCCCGCCTATTGCCGGACCAGGGGGTCCGGTGCCGACGGGGCGTCGGCCCCACCCTGCTGATGCGCTTCCCTTCTAGTCTAGTTCTCAGGGCGCTAGATCCGCCGCCGGGCGGTTTGCATAACATCCAGCAGCATCTGAGCGGTCAATCTGCCGGTAGAGGTATTTTGCTGGCTCGGGTGGTAGGAGCACAAGAGAACCGGTTGGTTTCCCTCCATTTGATATACCCTACCGTGGCCGAAGGAATACGCTGAGCGGCTACGGATCACGCCTTGCTCTTTGAGAATCGTCAGGTAGACATCGAAAGCGAGGCGGCCAAGCACCACCACCACTCGGAGATTGCGCAAAAGCTGGATTTCCTGTTCGAGCCATGGGCGGCAACGGCGAAACTCTTCCGGAGTCGGCTTATTGTCCGGCGGAGCGCAGCGGACTGCGGCGCTGATATAGGCGTCGTTGAGAGTCTGGCCATCCATCCGCGAGACGCTTTCCGGCTGCGATGCAAAGCCGGCTTGATAGAGTGCGCGGTACAAGAAGTCTCCGGAACGATCGCCGGTAAATACACGGCCGGTGCGATTACCGCCGTGAGCCGCTGGCGCAAGTCCGATAATCAATAAACGGGCTTTGGGATCGCCGAAGCCGGGAACCGGACGTCCCCAATATTCCCAATCCCGGTAAGCACGCCGCTTTACTTGAGCGACTTGCGCAAGGTATGCCACCAACCTCGGACAGCGCGTGCATTCCGTAATCTGTTGATTTAAGACGGCGAGCCGCGTCACCGCCGGTTTCTTGTCAAGGTTGTTCTGCGTCAGGGTTTCTTCTTGTTCAGTTCCTCCAGTATGTCAGACACATAGTTAACGGTTTCGGGGATCTGGGGGATGGCTTTGTCCTTATCCACCTGGGCGCTGCCGGCGTTGTAGGCGGCCAAGGCGAGCGAGACATCGCCTTTGTATTTGGTGAGTAGAGACTTCAATAGCTTGACGCCGGCATCAATGTTTTGCTTAGGATCGAACGGATCGGCAACGCCAAACTCCTGGGCGGTGTCCGGCATCAATTGCATGACGCCCTGCGCACCCTTGACCGAAATGGCGCACGGGCGGCCGCCGGACTCTTGTTTGATCACCGCGCGCACCAGATCGGCCTGAACGCTCTCCCGCTCAGAAGCCTGATCTACCAGAGGTCCCAACTGTTCCGGCGGGAGAGGGTCGCATATCGGCCCAGGACTTAGCCCAAGACTCATGGCCGGCCTCGGCGGCCACGCTAACGCAAAGAACTTTTCTTCCGTACTGGAGCTGGCTTGCTTCTGAATCGAAGCACGCTGCGCCGCCAAACCCGGGGCCATGGCTGCCTGTACCGAATCCTCAAATGATTGCGCGGTTACCCCGGTTGCCGTAAATGCCGCCGTTGACGGGATTGGAGGGATTTTTGCGATTGGCGCATTTTTGTCGGTTGTCGCGGTTTGCGCGGTCGGAGGCGTTGGCGCGGTTTGAGCAGTTTGCGCCGAAACCGGCAGCAAGCATCGGAGAAGGAGAGGCAGGGAAACCATCAGATGTCTCGACACATGCTTCCATCGGAGGCTGGACGGCATGCCGACATATTCCTCAGAGGTATAGTAGAGCTTCATCGAGATATGAAGATTGTCTGCAAAGCGCCCTGTCGCGTCGATCTGGCGGGCGGGACGCTGGACATCTGGCCGCTATACCTCAACCACCCTGGCGCGGTAACGGTAAACTTTGCGATTGATCGCTATGCCAGGTGTACGCTCGAGACCAACGACAATCCGGAAATCGAGCTTCACTCGCTCGATTTGAACCTCAGCCACTCGTATGCGTCTCTCGATGGAGTGCGAGACGCCTTGCTCCAGTCTGCCCGCCATAAACACTTGCTGGCGGCACTGGCAGTTCGTTTTTTCGAGCCGAAGATGGGATTCCGGCTCACCACGCACTCGGAGGCGCCGGCGGGCGCAGGCATCTCGGGTTCTTCCGCGATGATGATCGCGGTCTGCTCAGCCCTCAATCGTGTGACCAATTCCGGATACGGCCTGGAGAAAATTCGCGAGATCGCGCAGAACATCGAAGCGCAGATGATTCGCGTGCCTACCGGTTCGCAGGATTACTATCCGGCGATGTATGGGCGGGTCAGCGCCATCGAACTGGGCCCCGCGGGCATTCGACGTTCGAGCATCCCGGTCGATCTCGACGAACTCAACCGGCGCTTTGTGCTGGCTTACACTGGCGCGCCGCGCAACTCCGGAATCAACAACTGGGAGGTGACCAAGGCCTATATTGACGGCGACCCAGTAGTGCGCAGGAACTTTGAGCAAATCACCTCCATCGCTATTGCCATGCGCCAGGCCCTGGCGACCGGCAGGTGGGAGGAAGCGGGACGACTGCTGCGGGACGAATGGGCGCATCGCCGCAAGAACGCACCCGGAATCACGACTCCGTTGATCGACGAACTGATCCCGCGCGCCAGACGCGCGGGATCAGTGGGGGCGAAAGTCTGCGGCGCTGGAGGTGGTGGATGCGTGCTGTTCCTGGTCGAACCGGAAGCGAAGGCGCG
>DATFZA010000823.1:0-5670 GCA_035314765.1 Bryobacteraceae bacterium | reverse complement strand
GCGCTGGCGCATAGCACGACCGATCACACCGAAGCTTTGACGGCCATGCTGGAAAAGCGCGAACCGAAATTCGAAGGCAAGTGAACGACGACTGCGCACCTCCGCGACCGCACTCTCACTCGCTCACCGCAATCGCTAGCGCCCGTTCCAGAGTCACCTTACGCCGCAGCTCAATTTCGGCTGAAGAATGGCCGACCAGCACTTCATAATCGCCCGCATCCGCCTTCCACTGCTTGCCGGGCACATCGAAATAAGCGAACGACCGGGGATCGAGTTCCACGCTCACTCGCTTAGTCTCGCCCGGGCGCAGCGTCACTTTGGAAAATGCCTTCAACTCCTTGGCAGGCCGTGGCACGCTGGCCCCGTTTGCGCCAACATAAATTTGCGCGACCTCCGCTCCCTCGCGTTTGCCGGTGTTGGTGACATCGAAAGATACTTCGTATTTACCGGCTCCGTCGAGCTGTTTCAAAGATAAATTTCCGTATTTAAACGCCGTGTACGATAATCCGTAGCCGAATGGAAACAGCGGCTGTGTCCCGTTGTGCTCATAGCCGCGGTAGCCAACAAAAACGCCGCTGCGATAGACCACGCGTCTGGTTCCCGGTTCGGGATAATAACTGTCATGCGCCGGATTGTCTTCCCAGCGCTTCTCGAACGTAAAGGGCAGCCGTCCGGAAGGATTCACATCGCCGAGCAGGATTTCCGCCAACGCAGTTCCGCCTTCCTGACCTGGATACCACGCTTGAATCAGACCGGAGACCTGTGGCAGCCATTTGCTGCTGTCCACGTTTCCTCCGGAAGTGACCACCACCACGACCTTCTTGTTGACCGCAGATATCTCGCGAATCAACTCATCCTGGCCAATGGGCAGCCCGAAGGTCCGGTCGCCGCCCTCCGATTCCGAATCATTGTCGTAACCCACGGCCAGCACTACCAAGTCCGCTTTGGCGGCTAAGGCCTTGGCGGCGGGATCGACCAGTCCAGTGGCCGGAACGATTCCCACTCGCACCAAGTCGCCAAGAAAATTGAAACCGGTTTGATAGCGCTCAAACACAACTTGATGTTTTCCCGCGCTGAGTTCGATCGAGTTCTGATCGATGATGGCTTTCCGCAGCTTCCAATCGTCAATCACCGGTTTGCCATCGATCGAGAGACGAAAGCCGGCGACACCGTCGGTCGGCGATTCCACGAAGACCCGATAGGAGCCTGCCGCTGCGGCGCTGTAAAGGCCACTCCAGCGAGTAGAGGAGTCGTGCGCTTCTTTGCTCAATTTGTCGACCTCGGGGACTTCGCCGGCCAGCAGTTCAGTCACTGTAAATGGCGGACGGACATTGATGTGTTCATCGATGCGTGTGGCTACGGGAGATCCGGAGAAATCCTTATTTCCAAAAACTTCTACCTGCAAACCAGGCCGGCCGCCGGCCGTGGTGAAAGCGGTCGAGTTCGCCAATTGACTCCATTTGGGAATTCCGCGATGGTAATAGACATTGGCACTCGGTCCCAACGCGTTGGTCAAGCCGTCGAGAAAGCTGACCGCCGCGAAAGGCTTTACAGAAGCGCTGCCTCCTCCCGAGGGAATCGCAGGATGAGCGTCGGGGCCGAGCAGCGCAATCGACCTGATGCTCCCACGGCTCACTGGCAGCAGATTCGAATCGTTCTTCAGCAGCACCATCCCCTCGCGCGCGGTCTGGAGCGCGGCATTTTTCCCGGCAACGTTGTATGCAGGAATAGTGAGGTCGGTTTGCGCTCGATCCATCCATCCGAACCGCATGGCCACGCGTAAGATTCGCCGGACTTTGTCGTCGATAGTTGCAACCGTAACCTTGCCAGTCTCGATAGCCGGCAGCAGCGTCTTGCTGTTCATGTAAGCGCCAGACGGCATCTCGATGTCCATGCCGGCATTGGCCGCCTCCACTCCGTCGTAGGTCGCCGACCAGTCCGAAATGATCAGTCCATCGAAGTTCCAACCTGACTTAACTACGTCCTTGTTCAAATAGGGATTCTGGGTGAGATGGTAGCCGTTGACCAGATTGTAGGAGTCCATGATGGAAGCCACGTGACCAATTTTGACAGCGGCTTCAAAGGCCGGAAGATAGATCTCACGCATGGTCCGTTCGTCGATTTCCGCTTCGACGTTATGGCGGTCATACTCCGAGTTGTTGCCCAAGAAATGCTTGACCGTCGCGCTGACACCCTGCTTCTGCATTCCTTGTATGTAAGCTGCGGCGATGCGGCCCGACAAGAATGGATCCTCGCCAAAGTACTCGAAATTACGGCCATTCATGGGCGCAAGACAAATGTTGACGCCCGGGCCGAGCAGAAAATGCGTGCCGCGGGCGCGGGCATCGCGGCCGATCTCGGCGCCGACGGATTCAGCAAGCACTGTGTTCCACGTCGCGGCAAGCGCGATGCCGCCGGTGGTGGTCGCGGGACCATCGTTGCGCGCGCCCATGGGGCCATCGGACATCTTGAGTCTCGGCAGGCCGGCGCTGGGGACGTCGCGAAGGTAGAACCCATCCACGCCGCCAATCAGGTCGATCTTTTCTTTCAGCGACATCTTTTGGAGGAGAGCGTCTATCCGCTTGTCGGCGTCGGCGGGCTGCTGAGCGTGCAGGAGGCCCGCTCCGGCAAGAGCCAGCAGGAGCGTGGGTATGAGGAATCGAAGCGTGGAAGGGTTCATTTGGGCGGTTTGATTATATCGGGTTTGATTGCGACCGGAAGGGTGCGTTCATGAACACGCCAGGTGCTACTTCGCTTCTGACATTCGCCGGACGATGGCTTCGAACAGCCTCCGGCAGTTTTCCGCACGCCCCTTGACCAAATCTGGGTTGAGCATTTCTAACAGTTTCGGCGCATGAGTTACCTTGTTGTATTCACGCTTGGCTGTCTTACGAGTAGCACGTTTCAACCGGTCGAGCACTTCGGCCTTAGGAATTTTCTCGATATCCTCGGTCTGCCCGATGGCTCTGAGCGAGAACTTCGAGCCGTAATAGCTGGCCAGCGCGTCCGGGTCCGCGAGCAGCCACGCCTCCATCAGTTCTACCATCCAGAAGACACTCGTCGCGTGCTTCGAATCGATTCCATGTTGTTCTAGTGAGTTCTGGTTCAAAGGCCCTTCGCTATTTTCAGCAAAACGTTCCAGGCCTTTGGGTGGGTTCTACAGGCTTTCCGGAAGTCGCTCACGCCGCTCTTGGCCGCGATAAACCTCACCTCGGAGCCGAATTCCGAAAAGAAGCGTTGAAAAACGATCCTCAGATCCTTGTGCCCTTCGAAATAGACTCGAATTTCCACTTAGCGTTGCGTACCGCCGATTTCGCCTCGTCGCCATAGCTCACCAAGCGAGTATTCCTGCAGCCAGACCTTCAGGTTCTTCCGCGATAAGCGTCGAAAATGACTGCTCTCGTCGGTATCCCGTTCGCAGACCACAATACTTTCCGGCTCGTCACTGAAACGGTCTACCAGCGCGTCGGAGTGGGTTGTCACGATTAGTTGTGTTCGTTTGGAAGCTTCGCGCAGCGCGTCAGCCACCAGCGTCAAAGCATCCGGATGCAGTCCCGATTCCGGTTCGTCGATGCACGTGAGCGGCGCTGGGTCGGGGTCGAGCAAAATCGCCATCATGCAAAGGAATTTCAACGTTCCGTCGGAAAGGCGCGTCGCCGGGATGAGGGGAAGGCCGCGTTCTTTCAGATATAGTTGCATGACGCTCCCCTCTGCACGGAATTTGATGTCTTCGAACCGCTCGGAAAGCCGCTTCAGGCTGTCGGTAACTTGTCTCAAAGACCCGTTGAAATCCATTTCCATCAGCGCCAACACGAGGTTGGCGCCATCATCTTCCAAAGGATGCTTCGGCGATGCCGATGACGTGCCTGTTCGAGCATTGCTCCTCGTGCCGGTATCGAAGCCCCTGTAAATTCGAATCTTGCTGAGCGCCTCGGCAGCCTGGGTGATTGGAGTGGTATCCGCGGGATCGCGATATACAGCGAGCACGGATTCACTGGCTTCGACCTTGCCGGACGCCCCATTGCGTCCTTTTCTGGCCATTCGGATTGCCGGGCCCACACGCACAAAGTAATTGCTCTTGCCGGACTGAAGCGATTCGTGCGTAATCTCCAAGGTGTGCTCGACGGCTTCGAAGGCAATCTTATATTGGAGCCTTTCGGATCCGATGCCCAAATTGCATGTCACCTGCGCCCTTCCCGTATCACTCCGCCCCTTCCAAAGCCAAGCGTCTGTCCCACCTCGTTGGTTAATGAACGTTGAAGCGCTACCCCTCAAGGACTGCAGGAGCCCGAGACATTCAATCAGGTTTGATTTTCCTGAGCCATTCGCCCCGATGACAATATTCAGCGGCCCGAGTTCCAGCGGTTCGGTATGCCGAAACGAAAGAATGTTGGACAGCTCGATCGAACTTATGAACATGGCCTAGCCTCATTCTAGTCCGGCCGCCGATTGCGCATTAAGTTCACGAGCGGTCCAATCGGGGTACTTCCGGTCCAGACAAACCCTCGGCCCTTCGGTACTCGATCTGCGCTTTACGGTACTTGGACGACAATGAACCTCAGAGGATTAAAATACGGCTATGAGGCAATTCATTTTCGGGTTCATCGCGGCGTTGGTGTTACTCGCGGCCGGAGGTTTCGGTTACGTTGCCATGGGTTTGGCCCCCGTTGCCACAGCGTCCGCACCGCTGCCACTCGAAAAACTGATTACCCATATGGCGCTCGATGCGCGTGTGAATAAAGAAGCACCGAAGTCGTCGCCGATTTTGGCATCGGATCAGGTTTACGCGGCGGGGGCAGAGATCTATCGGACCCACTGTGCCGTTTGTCATGGGTTGCCGGGGCTGGAGCAAACGGCGATTGCCAAGGGAGAGTTTCCTAAACCGCCAAGTCTTTTCAAGGGCAAGGGAGTTTCGGACGATCCAGCGGGCGAGACTTATTGGAAAGTTGCGAACGGCATCCGGCTGACCGGCATGCCAGGCTTCAACGGTTCGCTCAGCGCCGAACAGATGTGGCAGGTCAGTCTGCTGCTTGCCAATTCAGACAAATTGCCCGCATCCGTCCGCACTCGCCTGCAAGAGCCACTTCCCGATCAGGCAAAGTAGTGCAAAACTACGCTGTCTGTGTCAAGTGAACCAGTTCAGATCCCCTCGGGCGATATAATCAACAAGGACAAATACATATGAGAACCATCCGCCGCGTTGCGGTGCTGGGCGCCGGGACCATGGGTGCGCGCATAGCCGCGCACTTCGCCAACGCCGGAGTGCCTTCGGTGCTCCTGGACATCGTTATTCCTGGCCAGCCCAACCGCAACGCCGCAGCCCTTAAGGGCATCGAAAACGCCGCCAAACAGAAACCTGGCGGTTTCATGACGGACTCAGCCGCCGCGCTGATCAAACCTGGAAATTTCGAAGACAATCTGCACGAAGTCGCCGACTGCGATTGGATCATCGAAGCCGTCGTCGAGAACCTCGAACTGAAGCGCGAACTCTACGCGAAAGTGGAAAAGGTTCGGCGTCAAAGCTCGATTCTCTCCACCAACACCAGCGGCATTCCTTTGACGAAGATCGCGGAAGGATTTTCTTCCGATTTCCGCAAGCATTTTCTCGGCACGCACTTTTTCAATCCGCCGCGTTATTTGCACTTGCTCGAAATCATTCCCGGGCCGGAG
>DATFZA010000822.1:0-4192 GCA_035314765.1 Bryobacteraceae bacterium | reverse complement strand
CATTGGAGCGAATCGAGCGGGGCAGCGCCCTTTCGCAGAAAGACCAGAGACGGACCACACGTTCCCCGGTTTTCGCTCAATCCCGTGCGCGCACTTGCTCTAGCCGTTGAGCCAGGACCGATGAGAGCACAGCTTCGATGTCCGGAGTGATCAGGCCGGCCTCGTCCAGATCCTTGAGATGCGTTTCGTCTTTGGCGCGAAAACTTGTCAACTTCATCCGAACCAAATCCGCCAGTGGAATGAGACGAACGCCCTTGAGAACGCGGCAAGTACCGAATTCCGGCGTTGGCTCAAAATATTGCGGCCGAACCTTCTCTCCCGTGAACACGAAATGGACCCCGCGCCGGGCCGATGGTTGGTCTGCGTGGACCAACATGGCAAAGCCCATATCCGGGGCCCGCGACGTGCCGGTATTCCATTCCGAACCGCCGGGCAACGGCGGCAATGGTATCTAAGTCTTCCCGCCGGACGGCGATGTCTATGTCCCTTGTCAGCCGTCCAGCATCCGGCGCATTCTCCTCAATGTAGAGATAGGTGGCCAACCCGCCGACCACCCGGTACTCAAGGCCGGCTGAAGCAAACATCTGCTCGATCACCAGGGCCAAATCGAAGAGTTGTTCCACCCGACTCTCAAAAAACGTGTTTCGCATGAGTGCCGGGGCAAACCGGCAAATTCGCGGCGCGGAGTGAGGACACAGCGGGCTCGAGTCCCAGTTCCCTGAATAAAATCGATCATAGCTGTGCCCCTTGGCGCTAGGCCGGTAGGCACGTTTCCGAGCCTGTCGCCGATTATCCCACGTCCTCGCGCAATCAGAATTCCCCGGCCTGATTTGCTGGTGAGACGTGGATGCTGCGCCACGCAGGCATGCGTTTGTCTTGAAACCGATAGCCTCCGCTATACGTTCCTTAATAGAAAGGTTATACTGAATCCAGGAGTTACCCGCATGCGACGCTTCCTCACCGCCGGAATCAGCTTGACGGTCTTCCTGGCGCTGCTTGCGCCGGGGTTCGCTGAAAACAAAGAGAAAGACCCCGATGAAATCGGCAACCGCAATGTTAGTGGGAAGGTAAACTTCTATTCCATTGAAAAGGAAATCGCGCTCGGCAAGCAGTTGGCGCAAGAGGTAGAGCGGCAAGCGAAGATCGTTAACGATCCGGTAATCGCTGAATACGTTAATAGAGTGGGTCAGAACTTGGTGCGCAACTCCGACGCCAAGGTACCCTTCACCATCAAAGTGATCGACAGCGAAGATGTGAACGCCTTTGCCCTGCCCGGCGGATTCTTTTTTGTGAACTCCGGTCTGATTCTCAAAGCGGATAGCGAAGCCGAACTCGCCGGCGTCATGTCGCATGAGATCGCTCACGTCGCGGCGCGTCATGGCACACGGCAAGCGACTCGCGGCGAGATCGCGAATCTGGCTTCCATCCCGCTGATCTTCATGGGTGGCTGGGCTGGGTACGGCGTCCGCCAGGCGTACAGCGTTCTCGTTCCCGTAGGCTATCTCAAGTTCTCGCGCGGCTTTGAATCGGAAGCCGATATGTTGGGCCTGCAGTACATGTACAAATCCGGCTACGATCCGGAGGCTTTTGTCGATTTCTTTGAAAAAATACAGACCCTGGAGAAGCGCAAGCCAGGCACCATGGCGAAGGTTTTTTCCACTCACCCGATGACCGACGATCGCATCAAGGCAGCTCAAAAAAATATTGAAGAGATGCTGAAGGAAAAGCCGGAATACGTGGTGACGACTTCTGAGTTCAACGACGTCAAAGGCCGTTTGTATGCCATGCACAATCATCGCAAACTCGACCCCAAGCAGGACGATGGCCGTCCGCGCTTGAAGCGGACACCGGGATCGGGTAACGGTCCGGTGGATGTAGATGACAATGGCAAACCATCCACTGGCGATGAGGACGAGCGCCCGACGCTGAAGAAACGGCCCAGTTCCGATCAGTAGGCGCAAATCCAGCAAAGCCAGCCGGCTTTCTTCAGTTCGCTTGCCGGTTGAAAGTATTCAGGCGGATCCCACTCTGGGAATCCGCTGATAATCAGTGTCGCGTGTGGCTTGGCGATTCTTTCAAATTCCTGCGCCAGCGCTTCCACTGCGGCTGAGCTGATATTGGCAACAATCACATCGGCAATAGCTTCCTTTAGAGCGTCGGCTGAGCCCGCAAACAACGGCGTAGTACCCAGCCGCTCTTTTGCCGCGGAGACGGCTTCCCCATCGATATCGCAGGCCACGACCAGGCCCGCTCCCAGCAGGCGCGCTGCAACCGACAGAATGCCCGATCCCGCGCCGATGTCGACTACCGTGTCGCCATGCTCTACAGTGCGCTCCAGGGCTTCCAGACAAAGCTGCGTAGCGGGATGGTGACCGGTTCCACAAGCCATGCCCGGTGTCATTTCCAGACGCAGGCGTCCGGCCGGAGTAAGATCGTCGCGCCAGGGCGGGACCAGAAAAAATCGCTCTCCTATTTCCAGTGGCGGCCAAGCGTCACGCGAAACCTGCTCCCAGTCGACCGAGTCCTCCTGCCGTGGAATCGGCTCGCAATCGCGGAAGCGCTCCACCAGCTCCAGCGGTTCGCCGTCGTCAAAGAACGCGCGCAACCCGCCGGGCTCCTCTTGAATTCCGCAGGTCCCTAATTCCCAAAGTTCCGAGGAGAGGTTATCGTTGTCCGCCGGGGAGCACTGCAGGAAGAGCGAAAACAAGACTTCAGTATAGTCTTTGGGGGGTATTGCCGCGTCCAGAAAAACAGTCTATGATCATGAGAGGATTGGGGCGCGGCACGCCCCAATCCCGAAGCGCAATCAGCGTCTCTTTCGAGAGCGGCTGATCTTAACTTCGATCGTGATGAATTTCATCACGAATCTCACGATAACAATCATGTTGGATTCTCCTTTCTGCTCGCAAGGGATCGCCCGGGCTTACTTCCCGGGCTTTCCATTTGAAGCTCTGGTGCTCCATCTGAAACTTGCCTGATCCCGCACTTGCAGAAAGCTAACGAGTAGTGCTGGAGTGGCGCACAAACTCTCCCACGAACATCGCATGGTTTGACTTCATCGCGCGCAGAGCATACACTGCTCAGCATGCGAGCGCCGATTTTTGCTCTTCTCTGTTCCCTTCCCCTGACGGCGGCCACGGTCCGAATTATTCAGACCAATAGCGCCGGAGACAGTCTGCACATCATCGATCCCGAAACCAACCAGGTGGTCGGCATCATCAGCGGCATCGAGGTCAATCATGGCGTAGCCGTGTCCCCGGATGGCAGCCGTTTCTACGTCAGCGACGAAGCGGAGGACTCGCTCGATGTGGTGAATGCGAAAACGCTCCAGGTGACCCAGCGCATTCCGTTGAGCGGTCATCCCAACAACATCTCGATCGCCAAAGACGGGCGGCGAGTCTATGTGGGCATCATTCAGTCACCCGGCGCCGTGGATGTGGTGGATACCGTTTCGCTCACCAAGGTGAAGTCGATCCCGACCAAAGGTGGCAT
The DNA here is from genome assembly GCA_035314765.1 of Bryobacteraceae bacterium. Lineage (GTDB taxonomy): Bacteria > Acidobacteriota > Terriglobia > Bryobacterales > Bryobacteraceae > DATFZA01. The sequence goes on along the minus strand of DATFZA010000822.1, from coordinate 700 downwards.
CCACAATACCTATGTCACTCCGGATGGGAAGTTCGTCATCGCCGGATCGATCGCCGGAACCAGCATCACCGTGATCGACGCCCGTACGGAAGAAATCGCTTGGGTATTGAAGCTCGACAAGGGCGTGCGGCCGATGGCGTTGGAGACCAATCCCGATGGATCGACGCACCGCATCTTCACGCAGCTATCCGACGTGCACGGCTTCGCGGTGATCGATTTTGCCACGCGCGAGGAAGTGGCGCGCGTGATGTTACCCGCGCCGATTACCAAGACACCCGATATCGCCGGCACGCCATCGCACGGGATCGGTGTTTCACCCGACGGCAAGACGCTCTGGGTCAACAGCATGCTGAATAGCAAAGTCTACGCCTATTCCCTGCCCGGATTGAAATTGATCGGCGGCGCCGGCGTCGGCAAAGTGCCGGATTGGATGACGTTCACGCCGGACAGCAAGCGCGTATACATTTCCAATTCGCGGTCGAATTATGTGTCGGTAGTGGATACGGCGGCCATGAAGGAGATCGCCCGGGTGCCGGTGGGTGAAGTGCCCAAGCGGAATGTGACGGCGGTTTTACCCTGAAGACTTACCGAGGGGATCACGTTGCGGTTTCAGCCAATCGGGCTGACCGCAGCTGGCGCCGGGACTCCAGATTGTTGATCTCCCCATGCTAGGGAGACGCCGCCACGGGGAGGGATCAAG
>DATFZA010000821.1:0-4166 GCA_035314765.1 Bryobacteraceae bacterium | reverse complement strand
GTCCGTTCAACGTGAGCGGGAACAAGAACGTTCCGGCCACGTCGCCGCTCGGATTTAACTCAGCGTTTCCTGGACGCCAGATTCAGTTCGGACTGAAATTCGGCTGGTAGAGCGCTCGTTGAAATTTGTGGGGCAGGCTGGCAGATCGGGTCGAGTGACGGGGATTGCGCTCCGTCACCCTCCCACACCACCGGACGTGCGGTTTTCCGCATCCGGCGGTTGAACCCAGCCATCTCACCCCCTGGCAAGATCCGATGGAACCACAAAGCCGTACCGTCGTAGGACTGAATTACTCAGCGCCCGATGCAACTCCGGTTGCGCGGCCACTCTCCAGGCGCCGCGACTGCTCGTCGCCACGCCTAGAGCCACGCCTTTCAACCCAAGTTGCCGTAGCCTTCGCTCCCGTCCTTTCCGGTCGTGCCATCTCAACCAGAAGCACTTTCGCACGTGCCTGCGTACCCAGCCCTCCAGCTCGCGTAGAGGTTGTCGCGCTTCGGCTAGTCGGAAGTACTCCCACCAGCCGCGGATATATTGCCTCCAGCTATCTCGCAACTGTTCGCTGCTCCGACTCTGGTTGCCGCGCCACATCTCCCGCACCTTCGTTTTGAGTCTCTTCAGGCTCTCCGGTGCTATCCCGATCCGCTTCTTGCGATCCAGTTGAAAGCCCAGGAACTTGCGCTCCCATACCCTCCCCGTTCCGCTCTTGGCGGCATTCACCTTCAATCGCAGATGTTTTTCGATCCAACCCTGTATCGATTCCAGCGTCCTCTCCGCCGCCGCCTGACTGCCTACGTAGATATTGCAGTCGTCAGCATATCGGCAGTACCGGTGCCCTCGTCGCTCCAGTTCCTTATCGAGCCCATCCAGATAGATGTTCGCCAGCAGCGGCGACAACGGTCCGCCTTGCGGCGTCCCTTCCTCGCTGGCTTCCACTATCCCCTCCACCATCGCTCCCCGCCGCAGGTATTTCCCGATCAGCCCCAACACCCGCTTGTCCCGGACGGTTTGCCCGATCCGGCCCATTAGTATGTCGTGATTGACGTGGTCGAAGAACTTCGTGATGTCTAGATCCACCACCCAGTCCTTCCCTTCCTGCGCATACCGCTGTGCGGCTTGCACGGCGTCCTGTGCGCTGCGCCCCGGTCGAAACCCATAACTGTGCTCGCTGAATTGCGGCTCCCAGATCGGTGTCAGCGCCTGCAACAGCAGTTGCTGTATGTACCGATCCTGCACCGTTGGGATGCCTAGCATCCGCGTGCCTCCGCTTGGCTTCGGTATCTCTACCCGCCTCACTGGACTCGGGACGTAAGTCCCCTTCAGTAGTTTGTCTTTGAGTATCCACCAGTTCGCTGTCAGATGCGGTTCCAATTGCTCCGTGGTCATTCGATCCGTGCCTGCGGCCCCTCGGTTGCGTTTCACCGCCCTTAGCGCCAGCCGACAGTTTTCTTCTGCCACGACTGTTTCCATCAGTTTCTCGTACATCGCTCTCCGTCGAAAGGTTCGCGAATCCCGACTTGGTCTCTCCGCCGTGGCTTCGTCGCGGCTGCACCGCTTGCTCCACTGCACTCACCGGTTGGCTACCGTTGTTGTTGCGCCGGTGATTCGAGTCCTCATTTTTTCGCCGGTCTCCAGTTCCTTCTCTAGCTCCGTTCTTTGGTTCTTCAGCCCTTCGCTCCAGCCGCGTTACCAGCCTTCTTCGCTACTACGGCTTCTGCTGACTTCTCCCCGGCTCTCGCCGAAAAGATCTCCCCAGGTAAGGTGCGGAATCTGTCCCCTCGCGCCGTCTGGCTCTACCTGATGCGACTTGATGACCTTTGGGTTTCGCTGTTCAGGGCCAGCTTGCCGCCCGCACCCGGCCTCACTGCCAGTTCGTGTCCCTACGGTCGAGGGTTTGCCTTCCGCTGCTTTCAGCTTCGCCTCGCGGCTTACGCCTTGCGGTTCGGCTACGGTTGCCGTCATCGGCCCCGATTGGCTCCTCTCATCCAATTAGATTCTGCCCATGCTGGGCACACCCTGCGGCGGCTTGGCAAGCCGCCCGTATTCACCCTAAAGCCGCATTAGGAAAATCGGCGCACTTCAAACCATGTTTGTCCGCGCTGACCGCCGGCTTCAACCCAGGCTCCCGCTCTGCCGGCTCCTGTACCTGCTCTTCCGGAAGGCTGAAATAAAACGTCGATCCTTGCCCCTCTTGCGCCTCCACCCAAATCCTGCCCCCGTAGTGTTCCACGATCCGCTTGCAGATCGCCAGACCTAATCCAGTGCCCGGAATATCCGGCGCAGGCAACCGCCGGAACAGTCCGAAAATCTCTTCCCTATGTTCCGGAGCGACGCCGACGCCGTTGTCCCGAACTGAAAATATCCATTCTTCTTTTGCATGCACGGCGGAAATGTGCACCGTGGGCGGCCTCGCGCTGCGATATTTGATCGCATTCCCCAGCAGGTTTTGGAAAAGCTGCATTACCTGGGACTCAGACATATACAAGTCCGGCAATCGATCCCAGGTCAATTGACCTCCGCACTCAGCCAGTAAAGGAGAAAAATTTCCCAGCAGAAAACTCAACACGGCGTCGGTGTCCACCGCGGCGAAGGTGGCTTCCCCTTGGCCCACCGCCTGGCAGTAAACCAGCAGATCGTCCACCAGATCGCGCATCCTTCGGGCGCTCTGCACGGTCGTGTTCAGCAGCGTTCTTCCTTCCGATCCGATGGCCTCACCGAACTGGCGGGCGATCAGTTCGTTATAGGTCATCAGATTCCGCAACGGCTCCCGTAGGTCGTGAGCCGCCACGTAGGCGAATTGTTGCAGTTCCGCATTGCTGCGCTCCAGAGCGCGATTGGCCTCCGCCATCGCCTGTTCCGCTTGTTTGCGTTCTCCGATATCCCGCAACAGCACCGACAATCCGCCCTGTTCGTCGGGATAAGCATGCACGTCGAACCAGCGGTTGGACTTTGCGTCGTGATATTCGAAGGAGAGCTTCGTCCGTTGATTCATCGGCGCGCGCAGGCTGCTCAGCAATGGGTCGGTCAAGGATTCTCCGCAAGAGCGGCCCAACAACTTCTCCGCAGTGTCGTTCAAATAAGTCAGCCGGAAGTCCTGGTCCAGCCCAATCAGCCCGTCGCTCACGCTGCCAAGAATCGTCGCCGCACGCCTCCGCTCTAGTTCGGCGCGTTTTCTAGCGGTTCGTAGCGAATCGGTCAGCCAGCTGATCGCCGCGCCGGACGACACGACCAAAATGAGGCGCACGCCCTCTGACGCCGGGCCCGCCAGCGGCGGCGAAGTGCCGAACAGATACCTCGCCAGCGCGTATCCCGCCAAACTTGCAATCACGCCGGCGCCCGTTCCGCCAAACCAGGCTGCCGCTATTACAAACGGAACGAACGCTAAGCCGGGCGTCAAAGGCCCTAGGACCGGATACAGAACTGACCGTAGGGCCAGGCCGCAAACCGCGGCCGCCAGCCCCAGTCCCAAGCTCAGAAGCCGACTGCGCCATGACGAACTCATTGATTAGGCTTTCTCGCTCAAACCCGGAAATCCTTTGGATGTTCCGTTATACCGCACGGATTCTTTCACGGCAAAATTCCAGCAGATCTTCCGCCATCGGAGCCTCAAATCGCTCCGTCCCGCTGTCCGTCTCGAATACCACGCTCAAAGCGTGCAACGCGTGCCGCGGCAAAGGCAGCGCCGCAGCTAAACGCGCAGTAAATCCGCTAGTCACAAACTCCAGCATCAGCCCCGCATCCGGATATAACTTGTCTCCCACCACCGGATGCCCCAGCCAGGCCGCGTGCACTCGTATCTGATGCAACCGGCCTGTCAAAGGGCGAACCTCCACCAGCGTGTATCCTCCGCCGGTCGCCAATGGCACAAACTCGGTGTGCGCCGCTTGCCCGCCTGAGGCCGGCACGCATTGCCGGGTCCGGTAAACGCTGCCCTCGTCTCTCCCGATCGGTTGCCGCACCACCACCACACGTTTCTCCATTTCACCCTGTAAAATCGCCCGATACACCTTCTGTACCCGGCGTTCCGCGACGGCCCCCTGCAGCCGCGTAGCAGTCCCAGCATTTTTTGCGAAAACTACCACGCCGCTGGTCTCCCGATCCAACCGGGAAGGCATATGCAAGCGGGTCAAACCGTAATATTCCCGGCACGCTCCGATTAAACTCGACCA